>DASXXY010000045.1:0-18344 GCA_036502805.1 Gaiellales bacterium
CACGCGGTTCCGCGCGCGCGAGAGGTCATCGCACTCGCGCTGCCGGCACTCGGCGCACTCGCGGCCGAGCCGCTCTACGTGCTCGGCGACACGGCGATCGTCGGCCACCTCGGGCGCGTCCCGCTGGCGGGCCTCGCGATCGCGGGCGTGCTGCTGTCCGAGATCGTGGGCCTGTGTACGTTCCTCGAGTACGGCACGACCGCGAAGGCGGCTCGCCTCTACGGCGCCGGCTCGCACGACGAGGCGCTCGACGTGGGCGTGCAGGCGACCTGGCTCGCGCTCGCGCTCGGGAGCATCGTCGCCGTCGCGCTCGAGCTCGCGGCCGCGCCGGCGCTGCGCCTGATCGCCGGCTCGCACGACGGCGCGTCGCTCGAGGCAGCGCTGACCTGGTTCCGCATCGCGGCCGTCGGGGCGCCCTGCATGCTCGTGATCGCGGCTGCGCAGGGCTGGCTGCGCGCGTTCCAGGACACGCGCACCGGGCTCGTCGTGCTCGTGGCCTCCAACCTCGCGAGCGTGGCGCTCTCGCTCACGCTGATCCGCGGCTTCGGGCTCGGCATCGAGGGCTCGGCGATCGCCAACGTCGCCTCCCAGGTCGCGGCCGCCGGCGTCTTCGTCGTCCTGCTCGTGCGCCGAGCGCCGAGCCTCGCGCCGTCGTGGCAGCGGATGCTCCCGCAGTTGCGTGCCGCGCGCGACCTCGGCCTGCGCTCGTTCGCGTTCACGGCCGCCTTCCTGCTCGCCGCGAGCGTGGCGGCGCGCATGGGCGACGCCCAGGTGGCGGCGCACCAGATCGGCTTCCAGCTCTGGATCTTCGTGGCGCTCGTGCTCGACTCCGTCGCGATCGCGGCGCAGGCGCTGATCGGCCGCCTGCTCGGGGCCGGCGCCGTCGACGCCGCGGAGACGCTCGCGCGGCGGCTGCTCGTCGCCGGCCTCGTCTTCGGCATCGCCGTGGGCGCGCTCTTCGCGGCCGGCTCGCACGCCGTGCCGGCGCTCTTCAGCTCGGACGCCGCCGTCCGCCACCAGGCCGGCGTCCTGTGGCCCTGGCTCGTCGGGATGATGCCCGTCGCGGGCGCGCTGTTCGCGCTCGACGGCGTCTTCTTCGGCGCCGGAGACCTCGCCTTCCTGCGCCGCATGACGCTGATCGCGGTCTTCGGCGCGTTCCTGCCGATCCTCGTCCTCGTGCAGGTCCTCGATCTCGGCCTGGGCGGCGTGTGGGCCGGGATCGCGGCCTTCGTCGGCGTCCGCATGGTGCTCGCCGCGTTCCGCTGGCACGGCCGGAAATGGCTCGTCGCGGGCACGTTGATGGTCGACGAGCGTCCGCCCGAGGCGCGGTCGTAACCTTTCGGAGGGATTTCTGGCACTCGCGGCCGCGAGTGCCAGCTGCGACTTGCGCCAGCTTCGGGGCGGGCCTATGATGCCTCGGCTGGCACTCTCGATGTGAGAGTGCCGAAGAACGGAAATCGAACCGGAGGCACGGAGAGCATGGATCTGAAGCCTTTGGGCGACCGCATCATCGTCGAGGTCCTCGAAGAGGAGCAGACCACGGTGAGCGGCATCGTCCTGCCCGACACAGCACAGGAGAAGCCGCAGCGCGCGAAGGTCCTCGCGGTCGGCCCGGGCCACTACGAGGACGGCGCCCTGGTGCCCCTCGACGTCGCCGTCGGCGATGAAGTGGTGTTCTCGAAGTACGGCGGCACGGAGATCAAGTTCGGCGTCGACGAGTACCTGATCCTGCGCGAGTCGGACGTTCTCGCCAAGGTCGTGTCCAGCAAGGCCAAGGCCAAGGCCAAGGCCTGAGCCGTCCGCACGCGAACTGACGACAAGGAGTAAGCGAAACAATGGCTCACAAGGAGCTCAAGTTCGGCGAGGAAGCACGCCGCTCCCTCCAGCGCGGCGTCGACAAGGTTGCCGACGCCGTCAAGGTGACGCTCGGCCCCAAGGGTCGTTACGTCGTGCTCGACAAGAAGTTCGGCGCACCCACCATCACGAACGACGGCGTCACGATCGCACGTGAGATCGAGGTCGAGGACGTCTTCGAGAATCAGGGCGCGCAGCTCGTCCGCGAGGTCGCCACGGCGACCAACGACGTTGCCGGCGACGGCACGACGACCGCGACCGTGCTCGCCCAGGCGATCACCCGTGAAGGCCTCAAGATGGTCTCCGCCGGTGCCAACCCGATGGCGCTCAAGCGCGGCATCGAGAAGGCCGTCGCCGCCGTGGTCGAGGACATCAAGGGTCAGTCGAAGGAGGTCGCGGGCAAGGAGGACATCGCCCGTGTCGCCACCATCTCGGCCCGCGACCGCGAGATCGGCGACGTCATCGCCGACGCGATCGAGAAGGTCGGCAAGGACGGCGTCGTGAACGTCGAGGAGGGCCAGACCTTCGGCCTCGAGCTCGAGTTCACCGAGGGCATGCAGTTCGACAAGGGCTACCTCTCGCCGTACATGATCACGGACTCCGAGCGCATGGAAGCCGTGCTCGACGATCCGTACATCCTCATCGCGAACCAGAAGATCGGTGCCGTCAAGGACATCCTGCCCGTGCTCGAGCAGGTCATCCAGGCCGGTCGCCCGCTGCTGATCGTGGCCGAGGACGTCGAGGGCGAGTCGCTCGCGACGATCGTGGTCAACAAGCTGCGCGGCACGTTCCAGGCCGTCGCGGTCAAGGCCCCCGGCTTCGGCGATCGCCGCAAGCGGATGCTCGAGGACATCGCCATCCTGACCGGCGGCGAGGTCATCACCGACGAGATGGGCCTCAAGCTCGAGAACACGCAGCTCTCGCAGCTCGGTCGCGCCCGCAAGGTCGTCATCGACAAGGACGCGACGACGATCATCGACGGCAACGGCGACGGCGAGCAGATCAAGGCCCGGATCAAGCAGATCAAGGCCGAGGTCGAGACGACCGACTCCGACTTCGATCGCGAGAAGCTCCAGGAGCGCCTCGCGAAGCTCTCGGGCGGTGTCGCCGTCGTCAAGGTCGGCGCGGCCACCGAGACGGAGATGAAGGAGAAGAAGCATCGCGTCGAGGACGCGCTGCAGGCGACCCGCGCGGCCCTCGAGGAGGGCATCGTGCCGGGTGGCGGCGTCGCCCTCATGCTGGCCGCCAAGGCCATCAACGAGTCGGGCGACGACGACGAGGCCACGGGCGCGCGCATCATCAAGCGCGCACTCGAGGAGCCGCTCCGTCAGCTCGCGTCGAACGCGGGCCTCGAGGCGTCCGTCGTGGTCAACGACGTGCGCAACGCCAAGAAGGGCTGGGGCCTGAACGTCGACTCCGGCGAGCTCATCGACCTCGTCAAGGCCGGCGTCATCGACCCGGCCATGGTGACGCGCTCGGCGCTGCAGAACGCGGCCTCGATCGCCAAGAACATCCTCACGACCGAGGCCATCGTGGCCGAGGCTCCGGAGAAGCAGAACGGCGGGGGCGGTGGCATGCCCGGTGGCGGCATGCCCGACATGATGTAGGCACCCGCCTGCGTTCGACCTCGGCGGGGTCGCGTTCCCTCAGGGACGCGGCCCCGTCGGCGTTTTTCGGGTCCTTCCGGGTGGCCGCCCGGGAACCTCGCGGCGGCTGCTGGGCGTATCCACCACATGCACACATCGCTCCGCACCCTGACCTGCGCGCTCGCCGTCGCGAGCGCCGTCGCGGCCGCGCCTGCCGCCGCAAACCCCGGGCTCCAGCGGGTGCACGGCGGGCCCGGCGCGAGCGCGAGCCTGCGCGGCGGCGTGCTCACGATGCGCTGGACGGGCGGCAGCAGCCGCGTCCGGGTGCCGGCCGGCTACGCCCTGCCCGCGGTGACGACGCGCGGTGCCCTCGGCGGCCTCTCCTACAGCGGGCAGACGGCCGTGCTGGCGGGGCGCTACGCGGGTGGCCGCTCGCACTTCCTGATCGCCGAGTTCGGCACGCTGACGCCGCTTGCGCTCGCCGGGCGGGTCACGTTCGACGCCATCTCGCCGGACGGCTCCAGCGTCTACGTCACGCGCCGTGCCTCGACGACCGATCCGACGCGCTACACCGTGCTCTCGTACAGCCGCAGCGAGCACGCTCTGACCGCCGTGACGACGAAGGTCGTGTTCTCGGCCGAGGGCAACGAGCGGCCGGACGGCTGGCAGATGCAGGGCGTCGCACTCGCACGCTCGACGGCCGCGGCGGGCGACTGGGTCTACACGCTCTACCGCTCGCGCGAGTATCCGTTCATCCACGCGCTCCCGGTCGGCCTCGGCGCCTGGGCGGTCTGCATCGAGCTGCCCGAGTCCTGGCGTGCGCGCGTCGGCACGCTGCGGCTGCGCGCGGGTGCGGGCCGGACGGTCTCCGTGCTGAGCGCGACCGGCGCCGTGCTCGCGACCGCGAACGTCACCACCGGCACGCTCGCGCTCACGGCGCGGACGTAGCCGCCGCTAGAGCCAGCCCTTCTCCTCCGCGACGCGGATCGCGTCGATCCGGCTGCGCGCGCCGAGCTTGCCCATGATCGCCGAGAGGTGGTTGCGGGTCGTCCCCGCAGAGAGGTGCAGCGCGCCTGCGAGCTCGGCCACCGTGCCGTGCTCGCGCGCGCCGGCGAGCACCTCGCGCTCGCGCGCCGTGAGCGGGTTGTCGCCCTCGGCGAGCGCCGCCGCGGCCAGGCCCGCGTCGACGACGCGCTCGCCGGCGACGACGCGCCGCACGGCCTCGGCGAGTTCGCGCGCCGGCGCGTCCTTGAGCATGAAGCCGGCAGCGCCGTCGGCCATCGCCCGGCGCAGGTAGCCGACGCGCCCGAACGTCGTCAGCATCAGCACGCGGCAGCCGGGCAGCGCGGCGCGCAGCAGCTGGGCGGCCTCGAGGCCCGTCATGCCCGGCATCTCGATGTCGAGCAGCGCGACGTCGGGCTGCGCCTCGCGGGCGGCCGCGAGCACCTCGTCGCCGCGCCCGACCTGGGCGACGACCTCGATGTCGTGCTCGAGGTCGAGCAGCGACGCGAGCGCCTCGCGCACCATCGCCTGATCCTCGGCCAGCAGCACGCGGATCATGGCCCCGCTGCCGCGATCGGCACCGTCACGCGCAGCCGGTAGCCGCCGCCCGGGGCCGTCCCGGCCTCGAGCACGCCGGCGAGGCGCTCGACCCGCTCGCGCAGCCCGTCGAGCCCGTGGCCGCTGCCGCCCGCGCTGCCGCAGCCGTCGTCGACGACCTCGGCGCTCGCCTGTCCGGGTCCCGGCTGCACGGCGATGCGGCAGCTGGCCGCGCCGCTGTGCCGGATCACGTTCGTCGTCCCCTCGCGCACGGCCCACGCCAGCACGGCCTCGGTCTCCGGCGGCAGCGCGAACTCGCCGTCGTCGAGCTGCGGCGCGATGCCGGCCGCCTCGAGCGCGACCCGGGCGCCGGCGAGCTCGCCCGCGAGCGTCGGCTGGCGGTAGCCCGCGACGGCGTCGCGCACCTCGCCGAGCGCGGCGCGCGCGACGCCCCTGACGTCGCCGACGTGGCGGGCGGCGCGCTCCGCGTCGTCCGGCAGCAGCCGCTCGGCGAGCTCGGCCTTGAGCACGATCACCGAGAGGCTGTGGCCGAGCAGGTCGTGGAGGTCGCGCGAGAAGCGGAGGCGCTCCTCCGCGACGGCGAGGCGCGCCAGGTCCTCGCGCGCCTCCAGGAGCTCCTCGTTGGCGCGCACGAGGCGGGCGAAGCCGAGCATGAGGATGCCGATGCCGACCGTCGTCGCGGCGATCGCAGCCGCATTGCCGCCGTCGCCGTCGATCACCTCCGTGACGCCCGCGAGCGCCGCGCACACCGCGATCGCGCCGGGCGCGAGCCGCGGCGAGAGCGTCAGGCTCGTCATCGTCGCGATCAGGACGAACAGCAGTGCCCAGCTCGCGCGGTCGCCGAGCGTGAGCGCCGCGGCGAGCACGGCGAGCGCGACGGCCGGCGGCGCGACGATCCGGGTGCTCTCGTCGACCCCGCGCCAGAGCGTGCGCAGGTAGAGCGCCGCGAACGCCGCGGCTCCGGCGACGACGAGCGCTGCGCGTCCGAGCGACGGACCGGACGTCGCGAGGTCGACTGCCGGGAAGGCCAGCCAGATCAGCGAGAAGAGGCTGCCGGCGCGGCGCCCGCGGAGCGCCGTCGGCCAGGCGTCGCGGTGCGGGCAGGGCGTCTCGGGGTGATCGTCCATGCGGCTAGGCGCGGCGCGCGAGCTGTTGCAGGAACCGCAACATGATCCTAGCGCCGACGGCCGTCCAGATCGCGAGCACGCCGATGTCGTGGCCGACGATCCCCGAGCCCCGCGTGCGCGGGTCGAAGGCCACCTGCAGGCCGTCGGCGAGCGCGCGGAACGGGAAGATCCTCGCGACGTCGTTGAGCCAGCCAGGCGCGCCGTCGAGCGGGAAGAAGATGTTCGAGATGAACATCAGCGGCAGCGTGATGATGACGAGGATGCCCATGCCGTTCTCGGGCTTCGCGATCAGGCGGGCGGCCCCGATGCCGAGCGTCGTGAAGCACGCGCAGCCGAGCACGAGCGTGATCAGGAAGCCCGGCAGCGTGCCGGTGTGGAGGTGCGCGCCGAAGGCCAGGATGCCGACCGCGAGCATGATCGCGATCGAGAGCGTGACGACGAGCAGCGTCGAGCCGACGGTGCCCGCGACGAACACCCACCACGGCAGCGGCGTGACGCGCAACCGCTTCAGCACGCCGTTCGCGCGCAACGCGGCGAAGCTGAGCGCCGTCGTGTTGAAGCAGGTCAGGATGATCGCGTAGGCGACGATCCCGGGCACGTAGAAGTCGATGAACGAGAGGTTCCCGCGCGTGTCGATGTGGCCGTTGTTGAGCGATCCGAAGACGATCAGGAACATCAGCGGGAACGCGATGCTGAGGATCGCCGCGCGGCGGCTGCGCCAGAACGCGCGCTGGGCGTAGCGCACCTGCCAGGCCGTCAGTGCGAGGTCGCGGCGGAGCGGGAATGCGGGCGGTGTCATCGCAGTGCCTCCTCGGGCTCGTCGGCCGTGAGGGCCAGGTAGATGTCCTCCAGGGAGGGCTGGGAGAGCGACAGCTGCGCGAGCGGGAGGCCGCGCTCGAGCGCCCAGCCGGTGAGCGCGTGGATCGTGCTCACGCCATCGTCGGTCGTGACGAGCACGCCGGCGGGGTCCTCGCCGATCGTGGCGCCCGCGAGCGCGGGCAGGTCGGCGAGGCCGATCCCGTCCGGCAGCGCGAAGCGGATCTCCGTCGGCTGCTCGTCCCGCCCGGCGATGCTCTCCGGCGGTCCGATCGCGACGATCCTGCCGGCCACCATCACGGCGACGCGGTCGGCCAGGTGCTGCGCCTCGTCCATGTAGTGCGTCGTCAGGAAGACGGTCTTGCCGAGGTCGCAGAGCGAGCGGATCGTCGTCCAGGCCTGGCGCCGCGCGTGCGGGTCGAAGCCCGTCGTCGGCTCGTCCAGGAAGAGCACGTCGGGATCGCCGATCAGCGCGAGCGCGAGGTCGAGCCTGCGCTGCTGGCCGCCCGAGAGCGTGCCGGCGCGCGTGTTGCGGCTGGCCTCGAGCTCGACGAGGCCGATGACCTCCTCGATCGCCCGCGAGCGCGAATACCAGCGCGCGTGCATCTCGAGCAGCTCGCCGACCGTCAGATCCTGCGAGATCGAGGGCTCCTGCAGCACGACGCCGATGCGGTCGCGCAGCGCGCGCTCGCCCTTGCCCGGATCGTGTCCCAGCACCGAGACGCTGCCCGCGCTCGCGAGCCGGTGGCCCTCGATGATCTCGACCGTCGTCGTCTTGCCGGCGCCGTTCGGACCCAGCAGGCAGAAGACCTCGCCCGCCTCGATGCCGAAGCTGACCCCTCGCACGGCGGCCTTCTCGCCGTAGGACTTGTGCAGATCGCGTACCTCGATGACCGTCATGCCCGGAGGCTAGGCGCGGGTGCGCCGCGCCACCAGATGCCGGCCGTCCTGAATCCGCCGTGACATCTGTCACGGCGGGACGCCACGGCCAGGTCTCGCCACAGCGGCCACGCCTGGGACCCCGTTTGGCGCGCCGCTCAGATGCCGGTGACCTCGCTCAGGTAGCGGACGTCGGCGATGCGGCGCACGTGGCGGCGCTCGCGGCCGTGGCGGTCGGTGCGCGTGCGGATCTCGGTCAGGCTCGCGTTCGGGATGAAGAGGTCGAACGCGTCCGGCTCCTGGGGCGGGATCATCAGCGCCCAGCGGATGATGCCCATCGTCGTGCCGCCGTGGCACACGAGCAGGGCGACCTCGTCCTCGCGCGAGTGCTCCTCGGCGGACGCGCCGACGCGGCTGAAGAAGCCGCCGATCGTCTCGCCGTCGTAGCCGGCGTCGCCGGGGTGCCAGATGTCGTCGTAGGGCATCAGCTCGTCGGCCTCGGCGAGCGTCCAGGGCGAGGGCAGGGTGGACGCGAACTCGGCCAGGCGGGGATCCGTCTCGACCGGCAGGCCAAGCGCCTCGGACGACGGCGCGGCCGTCTGCTGCGCGCGCAGGAAGGGGCTCGCGACGATGCGCGTCGGCGGCCGCCGCAGGCCCTGGACGTGCACGGCGAGATCGGCGGCCTGGCGATGTCCGAGCTCCGTGAGCGGATCCTCGGGCGTCCAGATGTGGTCGGGGCCCTGCGTGGCCTGGCCATGGCGTGCGACGAGGATGATGCGCGTGCTCATGCCGTCCCGCAGAAGCGCACCGCGGCGAGCGCGATCGCCTGCGCGCAGCGCACGAGGTCGTCGACGGGCACGTACTCGTCGATCGTGTGGCCCCAGGCGATCGAGCGCGGCCCGAACGCGATCGACGGCGTGCCGGCCGAGAGCGTGTAGGTCGCGCCGTCGTACCAGGAGTCGAGCCCGCTCAGGCGCGAGGGCTCGCCGACCTCGGCGCTCGCGGCGAGCATCGTCTGCACGATCGGGTCGTCCGGCGGGATCTCCATCGGCGGGATGTCAGCCGTCCAGCCGAACGTCGGCGGATGCTCGGCGAGCCAGGGGTCGGCGGCGCAGGCGCTGCCGATCGCATCGCGCACCGCGGCCATTGCGCGCGAGCCGTAGCCCTCGTCGTCCGCGAGCGCGGGCGGGAACAGCACGGCGCAGGTGATCTCGCAGGAGGCCGGGTAGGTGACCGACCACTCGCCCGCGCGCATGACCGTGGGCACGATGTCGGGCGGCGAGAGGTAGGGGTGCTGCAGATCCGAGCGCGTGCGCCACTCCTCGCGCAGGCGGCCGATCGCGTCGAGCACGATCTGCGCCTTCTCGATCGCGTTCACGGCGCCGCCGTCGCGCCAATGCGGCTGCAGCAGCTCGGCATGCCCCGGACGCCCCTCGACCGTGATCGTCGGGTAGACGGAGCCGCGGCAGGCGATCCAGACGTCGAACGCGGTCGGCTCGGGCACGATGCCGGCGTCTGCGCGCACGCCGTGGGCGACGGAGGCGATGCCGCCCGCGCCGGTCGACTCCTCGTCGGTGATGGTGTTCACGAGCAGGTCGCCGGCCAGGCGGACGCCGAGCCGCGCGAGCGTCTCGGCGGCCATGACCATGGCCGCGACGCCGCCCTTCATGTCGCAGGCGCCGCGCCCGTAGAGGTTGCCGTCGCGCACGACCGGCGTGTTCGGGTCGTCCGTCCAGCGCTCCTTGGGCTCGCCGGAGACGACGTCGATGTGGCCGTTCAGCAGCAGGCTGCGTCCGCCGCCGGAACCCGCGAAGCGCGCCAGCAGCTGCGGCCGCCCGTCGAAGTCGAGCGCGAACGGGACCTGCGTGCCACGCACGTCCTCGGGCCGCGGCTCCCAGACCTCGACCTCGGCGCCGACGGCCCGCAGCCGCGCCGCCAGGTGCTCCTGCAGCGCGGCTTCGTCGCGCGCGGGATCACCGGCTTCGCGCGCCGTCGTGTCGAAGCGGATGAGCTCGGAGGCCAGCTCGACGAGCTCGTCGCGGCTCCCGGCGATCGCGTCGGCGATGCGCTGCTCGGCGTCGTTCATCGCTCCCATTCAAGCAGCGGGGTCACCCGCGCTCCTGCACGAGCACGCGGAACGTCGCTCCGCTTCCGCGCGGGTCGCTGAGCGCCTCGAGCCACAGCCGCTCGGCGTCGTGGCGCGGCAGCGCAGCGGCCGCCGCGGCAGCGCCGTGCCCGAGCAGCCACTCCGGCTGCGGCGCGTCGCGCGTCGTCGCGAGACCTGCGCGCTCACCCGCCGCGCGCACGGCGCCGAAGTCGACGTCGACCGTGATGTCCTGCGTCCCCGGCGCAGCCAGGGGGTCGCCGCCGGCCATGCCGCCGAGGTAGGTGCGCAGGCGCGGGACCGGCCGCTCGTAGCGGGCGCGCCCGGCCTCGCCGTAGTCGAGCGCGATCAGCGCGCCGCGCGCGAGCGCACCCGCGAGCTGCGCCTGCAGCTCGGCCTGCGCCGGCGAGACCGCGTACTCGGCCCCCGGGCGCGGCTCCGCGCCCGCTGCGCGGACGAGCTCGCCGAGCGCGCCCGCAGCGGGGCCCGGCACGAGCGCGAAGCGCCCGTCGCCGCCCACGCCCACGAGCAGCTCGTGCGGCCAGCGCAGCCAGTGCGCCGGGCAGGCGTCGTGCACCTCGTTGGCCACGATCGCGCCGCACACGCCCGCGAGCCGCCCGGGCTCGACGACGCGGGCAGACGGGACGCGGGCGCGTGCCTGCGCCAGCATCCCTTCCGCCCGCTCGCACAGGACGAGGTCGAGCGGCAGGTCGGCGAGCGCCTCGGCGAGGCCGGCCGCGAGCGAGCCGTCGCCCGGCCCGACCTCGCAGACGGTGAACGGCGCGGGCCGCCCGAGGCGCTCCCAGAGCGCGCGCAGGTCGGCCGCCAGCGCGCGCGCGAAGAACGGCGATGCGACCGGCGCCGTCGTGAACGCCCCGCGTGTGCCGAGCCGCGCGCCACGCGCGTAGAAGCCGTCGGCGGGGTCGTAGAGCGCGCTCTCCATGAAGGCCGCGAAGCTGATCGGCCCGTCGGCGGCGATGCGGGCACGCAGGCGCGCCGCCAGCGGGTTCACGGGGTGAACGTGCGGATGCCGTACGTCACGAAGATCAGGCCGGCCATGAGCGCGGGCGAGATCACCTTCACGGTCGTGTCGATGCCCTCGCGGCGGCCGAGGATCGCGAGCGCCCAGAAGAGCGGGAAGCCGAGCATGCCGATGCGGCCCGCCGAGACGAGGCTGCCGGCCGCGAACGGCATCAGCACGCAGCCGGCGGCGAACAGCAGGTACGGGATGGGCACCTCGTCGCGGCGCTTCCAGAGCTCGACGAGCATCGCCGTCCAGACGAGCGCGAAGCAGATGTGGACGAGGAAGCGCAGCTCGTGGCGGTCGAGCACCGGGCCGGTGAAGGCGTTCCAGATCACGAGCGGCGGCAGGCCGAGGCTGCGACCCCAGCCGCGCGCCTGGGCGTGCGTCTGCGCGAGCGGATCCCCCGTCTCCCACCACAGGTAGGCCGAGAAGAGCGCCTCCGCAGCGGGCAGCATGAGGATCGGCAGCATGCGCTTCCAGCGCCCGGCGCGCTCGCCCCAGGCCATCCACAGCAGCGCCGGCACGAGCGCGAGCCCCACCGGGCGGGTCAGCACCCCGAGCGCGCCGAGCAGCGACGCCCAGACGAAGCGGCGCCGCTCCGCGAGCAGGAACGTGCCGGCGACGAGCACGAGGAAGAGGCTCTCCGCGTAGACGGCCGAGAACACGAACGCGAGCGGCGAGATCGAGAGGAAGAGCACCGTGCGGCGCGCGATCGCGCGCCCGAAGCGCTCGTCGGTGAGCTTGTAGAGCAGGCACATGCCGACGGCCATGAGGATCGTCGAGACGGCCGCGCCGAGCCACACGAGGTCGATGAACGGCGCCACCTGGCGGAGCGCGCGCAGGAGCATCGGGTAGAGCGGCAGGAAGGCCGCGTTGTCGCCGTGGCCGATCGTCGGGTCGTAGCCGTGGACGGCGATCGAGCGGTACCAGATGCCGTCCCACGCCCCCAGGTCGCGCAGCATCTGCGGCAGCCCGATGCCCGCGCCGTGCGGCCGCGTGACCCAGCCCTCCATCGCGAACAGCGCGACGACGACGAGCCGCGAGAGGATGACGACGAGCAGCGGGTAGCGGCAGACGCGCCAGAGCCGCACCGCCGGGTCGAGGCGCCGGAGGCGCCGGCGGGCCGGCTGCGCAGCCGCGACCATCAGCCCTGCGGCTTGCGCGCCACCACGGTGACGATGTCGCCCAGGTCGATGCCGACGTTGCGCTCGGCGAACGGCTTCGTGAGGGCGCGCGCGACGCGCTCGGCGACGCGGCTGTAGGTGCCGATGCGGGACACCGCGTAGGAGACGCGGACGATCCTGCGATGGCGCGTGACCTCGACGATCTCGAAGCCGCTGCGGCGCAGCATCTCGCCGAGCGTGCGGCGCGAGAAGTAGACGAGGTGCATCTGCATGTACCAGGGCCAGCGGCGGCCGGTGACGCGCGGGAAGAGCGCGTCGACGTCCATCGTCGTGACGGCGAAGACGCCGCCGGGCCGCAGCGCGGAGTGGACGGCGCGCAGCGTCGAGGCGGGGTCGGGCAGGTGCTCGATGACGTCCCACATCGTGACGACGTCGTAGGCGCCGTCCGGCAGCGGCGCGTCCTCGACGACGCCCACGTGCACCTGGCCGCGCACGCGCGCCTCGGCACGCTTGGCGGCCCAGCGCGAGGGCTCGACGCCCGCGACCTCGAAGCCCGAGCGCTCGGCCAGCGCGATGAACGTGCCGATGTGGCAGCCGACGTCCAGGAGGCGCCCAGTCGAGGCGTAGCGGCGCACGTGCTCGAGGCTCTCCGAGAACGTCGCGACGCGGCCCTCCTCCTCCTCGACGTAGCGCACGTCCTCGACGTCGCCGTAGGCGTCCTGCACGGCGAGGTGGTGCGGCCGCGGGTTCATGTAGACGATCCCGCACGAGGCGCACTCGACGATGCGGCCGAAGCGGCCGAACTCGCGCGAGGTCGACGTGTAGTGCCGCTGCGGGTCGATCGCCTCGGTCAGCGTCGAGTCGAAGCGCACCCGGTAGTGGTCGGCCTCGCACAGCGGGCAGCGCACCGAGACCTCGTTGCGGCCGATCCCGTCGGCCGCTCCGGAGCGCGAGCCGAGCCTCGCATCTGGGGTTCGCTGCGACACAGCCGCGCATTCTACGGTCCTTCATTGCGCGGGCAGGGCCCTATCGCCTCTAGAGTCGGGCCGTGCGTGCCGCGGAACACCCCCGCGAGCGCCCCGCCTGGTGGGCGCTGGCCGCGGCGGCGGTCGCCTCGCTCGTCCTCCACATCCCGTTCCTGACGACGCCCCTGTCGGTCGACGAGGGCGGCTACGGCTACGTCGCGCACTGGTGGGCGGCGGGCGCCGACCTCTACGGCGACGTCTGGGTCGACCGGCCGCAGGGCCTGCTGCTGGCCTACCGCTGGGCGCTCGACCTGCCCGGCCCGGACCGCTTCGACATCCGCCTGATGGCGACGCTCTGGTCGTGCGCGATCGCGGTCGTGCTCGGCCTCCTGATCACGCGCCTGGCCGGCCGCCGCGCCGGCGCGGCGGCGGCGCTCCTGAGCGGGCTGCTCTCGACCGCGCCGGTGATCGAGGGCTTCACGGCCAACGGCGAGCTGATGGCGACGCTGCCGGCGATCGCCGCGCTCGCGCTGACCGCGCGCTGGCACCAGCGCGGTGGGCTGCGCGTGATGTTCCTGGCGGGGCTCTTCGCCGGCGCGGGCTTCCTCTTCAAGCAGTCGGGCTACGACGGCGGCCTGGCCGCGGGCATCTGGCTCGTGCTCGCCGCCTGGCGCGGCTGGCGCCCGGCCGGCGAGGCGCTGCGTGCGCTCGGGATGCTCGCGCTCGGGGTCGTCCTGATCATCGGCGCCGCAGCGCTGCACGGTGCGCTCACGGGGTTCCACGACTGGTGGTTCGCGGTCGCCGACTACCGCCTCTCGGTCGAGAGCGTCGCGACCGGCTCGGTCTCCGAGCGCTGGGCGCTGTTCACCGACTCGCTGCGCACGGCCGGCCCGGTGATGGGCATGCTGACGGCGCTCGCGCTGCCCGGCCTGTGGCTCGCGCTGCGGCGCCCGGAGACGGTGCTCGTGGCGATCTGGTTCGTGCTCTCGCTCACGGGCTTCGCGCTCGGCGGCCTCTTCCACGGCCACTACTACGTCGGCCCGCTGACGCCGCTGTGCGCGCTCGCGGCGCTCACGCTCGCGGCGGTGCCGCTGCGGGCGGGCCTCGCGCTCGGCCTGCTGACGCTCGTCCTGCCGCTCTACAAGGCCTGGCCGTCGTACACGACGGGCAGCATCCGCGAGCGCTCGCTCGCCTCGAGCTCGGACGTCCGCATCGTCACGGACGGGGCCGTCGGCCGCTACCTGCACGCGCACACGCAGCCGGGCGACACGGTCTACGCGATGTATGCGGATGCGAGCCTCTACCTCGCCTCCGGCCGCCGCTCGCCCTACCCGTACCTCTGGTTCCTCGGCATCGCACACATCCCGGGCGCGCTGCAGCGGCTGCGCGACACGCTCGCGGGGCCGGCGGCGCCGCGCTGGATCGCGGTCTACCAGCAGCCGCGCACGATCGACAAGAGCCGGGGGCCCGACAGCATCAAGGCCACCCTGCACCGCCGCTACCGCCAGACCGCCACCGTCGACGGAGTCCTGCTCTGGCACCTGCGGGCCGGGACGTAGCCCGAGCCCGGCGACCCCCTCGGAGCACTAGACCTGCTTCATGCCGTGTACAGGGCGGCCGTGCGCGTGCCAGGCGAACAGCGTCATCGTCGGCAGGTCGTCCTCGTAGGGGACGATGCGCGGGTTGCGCCCGACCTCCTTGCAGCGCTGCGCGATCGCGATCAGATCGTCGGCGGCGGGGGTGACGATCACGAAGTGCGCACCCGTGACGTACTCGAACTCCTGGCCGCAAGCGGGGCAGGGCCAGGGATCGGTGCGGATGGCGAACCAGTCGCCGTCATCGATGTCCTCGCCCTCGTGCTCGGCGATCTCCTCGTCGTCCCAGATGATCTGCTCGACGGGCAGGAGCACGGAACCGTCATCCATGTCCCGGAGGATAGCCTCGGCAGCCGGTTGCCGTGTGCGCTGCGGTTCGTCTAGACTTCGGCGCACGGAGCCTCGGGGCAGTGATTCCCGAGCCGCGCCCGCGCGACGCGCACTGTCGCGCGTCATCCCGCGGACGCCTTCGAAGGAGCGCGCTGTTGCGCGAACTGTCGGTCTCCGCCGTGTCGGAGCCATTGGAAGATCTCGAACTCGTGGACGCAGCCGCACAGGTCTCGGCCTGGTGCGGCGAGCCTCTGCTCTACGACGGGGACGACCCGGCGTCGACGCTCGCACCCGGGACGGCGCGCCGCCGCGCCCTCGACGCCGGGCGCGAGGAGATCGCGCAGGGCCTCGAGACCCCGAGCGCGGCCTGGCGCTTCCGCTTCTCGCTCATGCTCGGCCTCGAGCGCGTGCTCGCCGAGGATCAGCCGGCGCTGCTGAACGGGCTCACGCTGCGGCCCCATCAGGTGGATGCGCTCGCGGGGATGCTCGCCGCGCTGACGTCCGCCGAGGAGCGCGACGACGTCGAGGAGGACGAGCTGGCGGGCGCCGACGAGCTCGCCGACGAGGCCGCCGAGGACGAGGCGGACGACGACGAGGCCGCCGAGGACGACGAGGACGAGGACGAGGACGACGACGAGGACGAGGACGACGAGGCCGCCGACGAGCTGGCCGAGCTCGCGGGCCTCGCGCCCGGCGGGCGCGTCGCCGCCGACGAGGTCGGGAGCGCGCCGCCGGTGCCCGAGGAGCCGCGCATCCAGATCCGCGCCGGTGGCGAGGAGGCGGGCGAGGAGGCCGAGGCCGAGGCCGCCGCGGAGCCCGAGATCGACGACCCCGGCGCGATCCGCCGCTACCGCTTCAAGCACCCGACCGCGTCCGGCAAGACCGTTGCCGCGGCCGGCTTCGTCGAGGCCTGCCGCACCGTCGGCGTGCTGGTCCTGACGCACCGGCGGCTGCTCGTCGACCAGTTCATGCGCGACCTCAAGGAGCAGGGCTACGGGCCGCGGCTGATCGGCGCGATCGAGAAGGGCAAGCGCCTCCCGCGCCAGCCCGCCGTCACGATCGAGACCTACGCGTGGTTCATCAAGCACGCGACGGACATCAACCCGGACGCCTACGGCGTCGTCATCTGCGACGAGGCCCACACGGCGCTCGGCGAGCGCACGGCCGCGACGATCCGGCGCTTCAGCCGCCCGACCTACATCGGCATGACGGCGACCGACCAGCTGCTGCAGAAGCACGTCGGCGACGTCTTCCCGGCCGAGGTCGCCGACTTCCCGCTCGCCGACGCGGTGCGCCGCGGCGTCGTCGCGCCGCTGCGCGCGCTGCGCGTCAAGCCCGGCGCGAGCCTCCGCAACGTGCCCGTCGTGGGCGGCGACTACGACCAGAAGGCGCTCGCCGAGGCGCTCGACCACGAGGCCCTCAACATGGCCGCGGCGATGCTCTACCGCGACCGCTTCGACCACCGCGCGGGCATCGTCTACGCCGCCGGCGTCGACCACGCCGAGCGCGTGGCGGCGGCGATGCGCGCGACCGGCCTGCGCGCCCGCTCGGTCAGCGGCCGCACCCCGCCGCGCGCGCTCGCGGCGACGCTCGCGGCCTACGAGCGCGGCGACATCAACGTGCTCGTCAACGCGCAGCTGCTCGCCGAGGGCTGGAACGCCCCGCGCGCGACGATCTGCATGCACCTCGCGCCCACCGCGAGCCGCCGCGTCTACCAGCAGCGCATCGGCCGCGTGATGCGGCTGCACCGCCGCAAGGAGGCGGGCGTCGTCGTCGACTTCGTCGATCCGGCCGCGCCGCACTCCGACCGCACGGTGACGCTCCACAGCCTGCTCGACGTCGACCTCTACAAGCCCGGCTCGCTCGTCACGCCGAAGCCGCCGCGCCGTCGCCAGCGCTGGCGCCGCCAGGCGAGGCCGGTGCTGCGCGACGCCGAGTGGCTGATCCCGGTCACGGACGATCCGGCCCGGCGCCGCGCCGTCATCTCGGAGCACTGGAAGACCGTCAGCGCCGACCGCCTGCCGCTCGACGAGCAGGAGTACTGGGCCGAGACGGCCGCCAGGCGCGTCGCGCCGGCCGACCTGCCGCGCCTCGCCGAGACGCTCGCGAAGGTGGGCGAGGCGACGCGGATCAGCTTCTTCTCGACCTGCGCGGCAGAGTGCAAGCACCGCTCGCTGCGGCGCATCGCGCTCGCCGACCTGGCCGCGCACCACCCCGACATCAACACGATCGACCGCATGGTGCGCCTGATCGAGGCCGCGCCGACGTGGTCGAGCGACCGCGCCCAGGGTGCACGCGTCCTCCTCTCGGCGATCGCGGCGGGGTCGCTCCCCGGCTCCCAGTCGCAGCGCCTGAGCTGGACGTGGAAGCTCGCCCGCGCCTCGCGCGAGACGCAGTACCGCGCGGCCACCGCCGCGAGCCCGGCGATCCGCGACCTGCTGCGCACGCTCGCCTCCTCGCGCGGCGAGGAGCACCACGTGCGCGCGCGGCTGCTCGTGGCCTCGCTGCGGCAGGCCGACCTGGCGGTCGCCGCCGCCTCGCTCGCCGCCGCGCTCACGCACGACGCGATCGCCGCGCGCACGATCGACATGGCGCGCGACGATCTCGGCTCCGACGTCGAGGTGCTGGCCGCGGCGTTCGCCTCCAACCTGCCGGAGCAGAAGGCCGAGCCCACCGCGAAGGCGCGCCGGCCGCGCAAGAAGCGCAAGGATCGAGCGGCCAACGGCACTGCCAACGGCAACGGCGCGAAGGCCCACAAGCCCGCGCAGCCGCCCGCCACGGGCGCCGCCGAGCCGGCCGAGCCGGCGGATGGCGCCGAGACCGCCCGTGCCGTCTCGGACGGCTCGCCGGACGGGACGCCGGGCCGCAAGCGCCGCCGTCGTCGTCGCCGCCGCAAGGGCGGCGGGGAGCCGGGCCAGGCGGGGCAGCAGAACGGCGCCCAGGCGCCGAACGGCACGCCGCCGGCCGGCGACGCGCGCCAGGCGGACGGCGATCGGCGCACGAGCGGGTCGTCGGAGGCCAACGGCGCCGCCGGTGGCGAGCGCGGCGAGGCCGATGGCGCTGCTCCCGCGCGCCGCGGCGAGGCCAACGGCGCCTCGCGCCCGGCCGGTCAGAAGCGCCAGCGCACGCCACGCACGGGCGTCGCGACCACCGGCGAGCGCGGCGCGAGCGACGGCGCGGCACCGGCGCAGAGCGGCGAGGCCGGCGGCGCCTCGCGCCCGGCCGGTCAGAAGCGCCGGCGCACGCCGCGCGCGGCCGCCGGAGCGAGGCCTGCCGAAAGCCCGCGGGCTGCGAGCGCCGCCACGCAGTCTCGCGAGCCGGCGAGCGCTGCCGGCCCGTCGGCGCCGGCCGCCGAGACGGTCCCACCCGCCGCGAAGCGC
>DASXXY010000046.1:0-13624 GCA_036502805.1 Gaiellales bacterium
GACGCATCTCGACGGCGTCTCGGTCGACTTCGACGACTGGCACTTCAACGTGCGCCCGTCCAACACCGAGCCGCTCCTCCGCCTCAACCTCGAGGCCTTCACGGCCGTCGAGATGGAGCGCCGGCGCGACGAGGTGCTGGCCCTCATCCAGTCGTGAGCGCAGGGCCCACCTCGGCGCAGCAGCCGTACCGCTTCTCGGCGCGCATGCGCGTGGGGTTCGACGAGACGGACGCGCAGGCGGTCGTCTACTACGGCCGCTACTTCCCCTACTTCGACCGCGCGCGCGTCGAGTACCAGCGCCACCTCAAGCTGCTGCACACCCTGCCCGCCGGGCTCGAGTTCGTGATGCGCCGCGTCGTCTGCGAGTACGAGGCTCCGGCGCGCTTCGACGACGAGATCGAGGTCTTCATCCGCGCCGCCGCGATCGGCCGCACGTCGTGGCGCTGGGAGATGGCCGTCCATCACTGCGACTCCGGCGCGCTGCTCGTGCATGCCGAGCAGGTGATGGTGCTGATCGATCGCAGCGCCCGCGAGCCCCGCCCCGTGCCGGACGACATGCGCAGGGCCGTCGAGGCGTTCGAGGCGACGGCATGAGGATCGACGAGCTCGTGGCGTCGATCGTCGACGGCGGCGAGGAGGCCGACGACATCCTGCGCGCGTCCCTGACGGCCGTGCACGAGGGCGTCGGCGCGCCCTGGAGCGCGATCGCGTTCGTCGAGGAGCGGCGCATGGTGATCGGCCCGCTGATCGGCACCGCGCCCGACGACTCCCCCGCCCCGGCGCTGCAGGTGCCGATCGTCTACCGCGGCGACACCGTTGCCGCGCTCTGGTTCGGCGGCACGGCCTCGGCCGACGTCGAGGTCGAGCTCGAGCGTGCTGCTGCGCTGCTGGCGCCGTACTGCCTCGTCGGCTGGGACACCGGCGGCGAGGAGTGGGTGCCCTGACGCTCTGGGCCGCTGCAGGGCGCGGCCCGCACCGCCGCGCGGCTCACCAGACGGGCCTCATCGCCTCGGGGTAGCGCTCGCCGAACGCGCCGCAGCGCACGATCGCTTGGACGTGTTCGAGATCGGCGGAATCCGGCCAGGAGCGCCTCCGAGCGCCTGGCCCTACACGCGCGGCCGGTCGAGGCGCCGCGCCGCCTCGTCTCCACCGCCCCGCCCTAGAAGCGGCGCGTGAAGACGAGCACGTGCGTGCCGATCAGCGCGACCTTGTCGACGACCGGGCCGTGGATGCCGTAGGCGAGGGCCGGCGGCCTGAACGCCGGCACCTGACCGGTATTCGCGCACGCCATCAGGCCACCGACGCTGCCCGGAGCGTCGAGCGTCGTCGGACTCAGCCCGAGATAGAGCGTCCGGGCGTCGCCGCCGACAGCTGCGACGAGGCGGCCACCGAGGCCGATCGGGCGCTCGCAGGTCGGAACGCTCACGGATCTCGCGCCACCGTGCACGAGCGTGACGTTGCCGTCTCCGAACGCGACCAGCCTGCCGCCGACCTGCTCGATCGAATCGATGTGCGACGCCCCGACGGCAGCGGGAGTGACACGACCGGTGGCCGGATCGAGCGAGACCAACCGTGGATCGCTGCGCGGTCGGCTCGCGAGCGTCCAGACCGAGCCGCCCCACACGACGACGGGCGCGGCGGAGGCCGGACCCGTGGCGAGCACGAGCGAGTTCTTCCAGACCGCGGCCGGGCTCCCGACGCGCCAGGCGAAGATGCCCGCGCGCGTGCTCGCGACGAGCGAGCCGCCGGCGAACACGACGCGGCTCCCGCGATCCATGCGCGCTGCGAGCGGCCGCGTCGGCACCCAGGAGAGCGGGCGCCCGGTGCGGGCATCGAGCACGGCGAGGCCGCGCCGCGCCTGGCCGTCGACGGCCGTGAACGCCCCGACGATCGCGAGCGCGCGGCCGCTGACGGCGCCGGCCTCGGCGTAGCCGCCGGTGATCTGCGGACGGAAGGCCGGATCGACCGAGCCGTTCGCGCGCAGATGCACGATGCGGTGACCGGAGCCGCCGTAGGCGATGCTGCCGAGCAGGAAGGCGCCCCCGGCGCCGTCGGGGACGGCGCTCTGGATCGTGCTGGCGCTCCCGATCTGCACGAACGCCGGATCGCTGCTGCCGTCCGACGCCCGGTAGGCGCCGACGCCTGCGAGCGCCGTCGAGGGCGCGACGGCCCCCGCGACGACCGCGAGCGCCGCGAAGGCGCGCCGGCCGAACATCCTCCTACGAGTGCTGCGCATGGGTCGCTCCGATTCCGCCGAGGGAACACACGAGCTGGGGTAGGCCGGACACTACGCCCTGGCAGCAGTTTTCGCTACATTCGAGTTGTAAGACGTTCGAGACGGTCAGACGCCGTGCTGGATCTGCGTGCTGCCGGTCGCGGCGTGGCCCTGCATCGCGGCGCGCTGCAGCTCGGCGACCTGGCGTGCGAGCCCGGCGGGATCGGTGATGCCGGTGAACTTGAAGTCGAAGTCGTCGCCCGCGGCCGTGTCGAAGTCGACGAGGCCGACGCCGAGCAGCCGCTGCAGGAAGCTCTGGTAGGTCTTGACGTTCTGCAGCCGCTCGTACGACGTCGCGTGATCCGCGCGCGAGAAGATGCCCTGGCGGATGTTGATGCGCTGGTTCGTGACGATGTAGTGCGTGTCGACGCGCTTGAACCAGCCGGCGATGAGCACGACGAGCAGCAGCACGACCGTCGCGAGCCAGAGCCACCAGACCTTCGCGTCGACGCTCGTGGTGCTGTCGACGATCTGCCCGGCGACCCCCGGCACGAGCGCGAGCAGCCCCCACTTGATGTAGAAGGCAAGCATCGAGCGCCACGACGGGCGTCCGCTCCACACGATCTGCTCTCCGGCCAGAAGCTCCATGGCGCGAGGGTACCAGGCGGCCCGCGGGCGTCAGCCGGAGACGGCGCGCCGGAACGCCCGCGTGGCGAGCGGCATCGTGATCGCGCCGATGATCAGCGCCGCGAGCAGCGCCCCGCCGATCGCGTGCCAGTCCCAGCGGCTCGACATCAGGGCGCGGTCGGCGCTGATCAGGTAGTTGACGGGGTTGAACGCGTTGAACCACTGCAGCCAGGTCGGCAGCAGGGCGTGCGGCATGAACGCCGTCGAGCCGAAGTAGAGCGGGAACGTGAGGATGCCCGCGGCCGCGGTCACCTCGGGGTTGCGCGTGCGCAGCGCGACGTTGAGCGAGATGCCCGACCACGCGGCGCCGAAGATCGCCGCCAGCGCGAGCATCCCGAGCAGGCCGAGGATGCCGGTCGCGATGTGCGCGCCGAGCAGCAGCGCGAGCAGGATCACGATCAGCGACTGCACGGCGAGCCGCGTGGCATCGGTGAGCAGCAGCCCGAGCACGATCGCGGCGCGGCTGATCGGCGCCACGCGCAGCTTGTCGAAGAAGCCGGTGTCGATGTCCTGCACCATCTGGAAGCCCGCGCCGCCGGCGCCGGCGAGCACCGTCAGCGAGAGCACGCCGGCGGTCATGAACTGCACCGACGAGCGGGCCGGATAGCCGGGAAGCTGCGTCACGCGTGAGAGCACGGCGGTCAGCAGCACGAGCTGCATGACCGGCCCGATCACCGGAAAGGCGATGCGCGTCGGCACGCGCGGGATCTCGCGCAGCGCGCGCTGGAAGAGCACGCCCGATTCGACCGCGAGGCGCATCAGCGGCGTCCCGCCGGCTCGAGCTCCTGGTCCTTCTCCTCGATCGTCGCGCCGGTGTAGCGCAGGAAGACGTCGTCCAGCGTCGGCCGCGCGACCGTGATCGTGGCCGGCACGATGCCCGCTCCGCGCAACTGCTCGACGATGCCGGCGACCGCCGCGGCGCCGTCGGTGAGCTCGAGCGCGACACTGCGCCCGCTGCCCGCGACGCGCACGCGGCCGAGCGCGGCGAGCGTCGCGGCCGCCGGCTCCGCCTCGTCCTCGCCGACGCCCACGGTGACGACGTCGGCGCCGACCTCGGCCTTGAGCTCGTCGGGCGTGCCGCGGGCCACGATCACGCCGCGGTCGACGATCGCGAGGCGGTCGCAGAGGCGGTCGGCCTCCTCGAGGTAGTGCGTCGTCAGGAACAGCGACACGCCCTCGCGCTGCAGCCGGCGGAGCTCGTCCCAGAGCGCCGCGCGCGAGGTCGGGTCGACGCCCGTCGTCGGCTCGTCGAGGAACAGCAGGCGCGGCTTGTGGACGAGTCCGCAGGCCAGGTCGATGCGCCGGCGCATGCCGCCCGAGTACGTGCGCACCTGGCGGTCGGCGGCCTCCTCGAGGCCGAACAGCGTCAGCAGGTCGTCGGCCCGCGTGCGCGCGCCGGCGCGCGAGAGCCCGTACAGGCGGCCCATCATCAGCAGGTGCTCGCGGCCCGTCGCGTAGCGCGCGAGGCCGGCCTCCTGCATCGCGAAGCCGATCGCGCGGCGCACGGCCGGGGCCTCGCGCACCACGTCGTGGCCGGCGACCGTCGCGCGCCCTCCGCTCGGCGTGAGCAGCGTGCCGAGCATGCGCATCGTCGTCGTCTTGCCCGCACCGTTCGGCCCCAGCAGGCCGAACGCCTCACCTTCCTCGATCTCGAAGGTGATGCCGCGGACGGCCTCGAAGCCATCTGCGAACGTCTTCGTGAGCTCGTCGCACTCGAGGACGTGCACGCGTCAGTCGACCGCGCCCGCGCGCGGCGTGACGCGGTAGGCGTCGAACACCGACTCGACGTTGCGCAGGGCCGAGAGCACGCTCTTGAGCTCCTTGACGTCGCCGACCTCGGCGACGTACCAGTTCTTGCACATCTGATCCTGCGTGACGCCGCCGTACTCGACGATGTTGCAGCCGTTCTCGGCGAACGTGCGGCCGATGTCCTCCATCAGGCGCGGGCGGTCCCAGGCGTCGATCGCGACCTCGACGCGGAACGACTGGCTCGACTCGCCGTCCCAGCTGACCGGGCAGAAGCGCTCCGGCGAGCGCATCAGCGCGCGCACGTTGGGGCAGTCCTCGCGGTGGATCGTGATCCCGCGGCCGACCGAGATGTAGCCCGTGATCGGGTCGCCCGGCACCGGCGTGCAGCACTTGGCCATGCGCACGAGCACGTTCGGGTCGACCGCGCCGTCGACGACGACGCCGTACTGGGAGGACGAGCCGACGCGCGCGCGGGTGTGCCGGCGCGTCGCGGGCGACTGCTCCTCGGCCACCTCGGTCGTCTTGAGGCGCTGCAGCACCTTGTTCACGACCTGGCTGACCGGCACCTTGCCGCCGCCGATCGCGACGTAGAAGTCGTCGGCCTTCTTGAACCCCATCTCGCGGATCAGCTGCGCGAGCAGCGGCGCCGAGGACAGCTTCTGGCTCGGCAGCCCGTTCGACCGGAACGCCTGCGCGAGCGAGTCGCGGCCCTTCTGCTCGAGATCCTCGCGCTGCTGATGGGCGAAGAACTGGCGGATCTTGTTGCGGGCGCGCGACGTGCGCACGAGCGTCAGCCAGTCGCGCGACGGGCCGCGCTCGCGGTTCGACGTGAGGATCTCGACGATGTCGCCCGAGGCGAGCTCCGAGTGCAGGGGCACGATGCGACCGTTGACCTTCGCGCCGACACAGCGGTGACCGACGTCGGTGTGCACGGCGTAGGCGAAGTCGAGCGGCGTGGCGCCCGCGGGCAGCGCCTTGACCTCGCCCTGGGGCGTGAAGACGAAGACCTCGTCGTCGAACATCTCGCCCATCAGCGAGTCCATGAACTCGGCCGGGTCGGCGAGGCCCGCGGCATCCACGACGCGGCCGAGCCAGGCCAGCTGGCGCTCCTCGCCGCGGTGCTTGTAGATCCAGTGCGCGGCCACGCCGTATTCGGCCGTCTGATGCATCGCGTGCGTGCGCACCTGGATCTCGAGCGGCTGGCCCTTGGGCCCGATCACGGTCGTGTGCAGCGACTGGTAGCCGTTCGACTTCGGCATCGCGACGTAGTCCTTGAAGCGCCCCGGGATCGGCTTCCAGAGCGCGTGCAGCACGCCGATCGCGCCGTAGCAGTCCTTCACGGAGTCGACCAGCACGCGCATCGCGGTCAGGTCGAGGATCTCGTTGAACTCCTTGCCGCCGCGCGCCATCTTCTGGTAGATCGAGTAGAAGTGCTTCGCGCGCCCGAGGATCTCGGCGCTGATGGCGACGTCGCGGAGCGCCTCGTCGAGGATCTGCGCGGCCGACTCGACATCCTCCTCGCGATCGGCGCGGCGCTGGCTGACGAGCGCCTCGATCTCGGCGTAGCGGCGCGGGTGGAGCGTCGTGAACGCGAGGTCCTCGAGCTCCCACTTGATCTGGTGGATGCCCAGGCGGTGCGCGATCGGGGCGTACACCTCGAGCGTCTCGCGCGCGTTCTGGAGCTGCTTCTGCTTGGCCAGCGGGCCGAGCGTGCGCATGTTGTGGAGGCGGTCGGCCAGCTTGACGATCACGACGCGCACGTCGCGCGCCATCGAGAGCACCATCTTGCGATAGCTCTCGGCCTGCGCCTGCTCGCGCGAGTCGAAGTGGATGCGCGAGAGCTTCGTGACGCCGTCGACGAGCAGCGCGACGTCGTCGCCGAACTCGGCGGCGATCTCCTCGATCGTCGTCTCGGTGTCCTCGACGGTGTCGTGCAGGAGCGCGGCGACGATGACCGGCGTCTCGGCGCGCAGCTCGGCGCAGATGATCGCGACGCCGATCGGGTGCACGACGTACGGCTCGCCCGACTTGCGCACCTGGTCGGCATGACGCTCGGCGGCGAATGCGACGGCGCGCTCGACGGCCGTCGTGTCCGTCTCGTCCCCGGCCGCCTGCAGCGTCACGAGGAGCTCGTCGACCAGGGGCCGGAGCTGCTCGTCGTGCGCGTACTGGGTGCGTGCCGGAGTGGACATCGGACTCCCATCGTACCGCCGCGCGGGCGATTGCCCGGTGCTCGCGCGGGTTGGCGGCTGCAGTCCCCCCGCGGCGGCTCTTATGCCGCGGCGGCGGGGTGCGCGGAGCGCCCCGCCAGGAGCGCATCGAGCCACGCCAGCGCGCGGGTGCGGCGATCCTCGTGCAGCGCGTAGGCCGGGGAGGCCGTGAGGTCGCTCTTGCCGGCCACCGCGAGCTGGCGCAGTCCGGCCGCGGTGACCTCGGCGACGCCGCTCTCGGCGAGCGCCGCGACCGCCGCGTCGACGAGGTCGGCGGGCGGGGGCACGTCGGGCCAGGCGGCCAGCGCACGCAGCTCCTCGAGCGGCGTCGAGGCATCCTTGGCCGCCGCGCGCCAGAGCACGGCCATCACGGTGCGCAGCGCGTCGGCCTCGACGCAGGCGCGCGCGAACACGGCATCGGGCTCGCCGGCGGCGATCTGCACGCGGCCGCGAGCGGCGCCGAGCGCGGCGATCTCCTCGGGGTGCGCGGGCGGATCGAGCACGAGCACGTGCGCCGCGCGCTCGCGCAGCGCCGCGAAGCGCGCGAAGCTGTGGTGGTCGGCGACGGCGACGACGCCCTCGCCGTAGCCCGCGAGCAGCTCCTCGAGCACCGCGGGATCGCCGCGGCGCGAGCAGATCAGCAGCGAGCGCGCGCCGTAGCGGCGGGGATCGGGCAGCGTCGCGAGCCGGCGCTCGACGTCCGCGACGAGCACGACGACGGCCTGCCCGCCGCCCGCGAGCGCGGCCAGCGCGGCCTCGCCGCGGCCCGCGCACTCGGCCAGCGCGACCGGGATCGGCTCGCCCGCCACGACGGCGGGCCAGGCGGCGCCGAGCCGGGCCGCGGGTGCGGGCTCGAGCGGCTCGCGCTCGGGCCACGGGACGATGTCGCGCAGCACGAGCCGGGGCGCGAGCGCGCCGCGCCAGTCGTTGATCTCGAGCCGGCAGACGACGTCGTGGCGCGTGCCCGTGTGCAGCGACTCGAGATCGCCGCCGCGCCCCCAGGCGACGGCGCCGCAGTGGGCCGAGGCATCGGCGACCTGCAGCCGGAGGTGCTTGCCGCCCTCCCCCATGCCCGTCAGGCCCATCAGCTGGGCGCCCGGGACGAGCAGGTTGACGCCGGGGTTGCCGTAGCCGCAGGGCTCGAAGCGCGCCAGCTCGCGCGCCAGCTCGATGGAGACCTCGCCGACCGCGACGACCGCATCGACGCTCGCGCTGCGCACGCAGTCCTCCTCGGGCAGGTGCTCGGCGGCATGCGCGCGCATGGCGTCGGCGAACTGCTCGACCTTCGCGGCCTCGATGCTGAGGCCCGCGGCGGCGCGGTGGCCGCCGAAGCGCTCGAGGTGCATGCTCGAGGCCGCGAGGCCCGCATGCAGGTCGTAGGCCGAGACCGAGCGCCCGCTGCCCTTGCCGCGCTCGCCGTCGAGCGCGATCAGCACGACGGGCCGCGCGTGGCGATCGACGAGGCGCGAGGCGACGATGCCGATCACGCCCTCGTGCCAGCCCTGGCCGGCGGCGACGAGCACGCGGTCGCCGCGCTCGAGCGCGCCGCTGCGCGCGATCTCGGCAGCCGCGGCCCGCAGGATCGTGTCCTCGACGCGCTGGCGCTCGCGGTTGCGCTCCTCGATCTGCTCGGCCAGCGGCTGGGCTGCGGCGCGCGTGGGCGCGAGCAGCAGGTCGAGCGCGAGCGCGGGATCGCCGAGGCGACCGGCGGCGTTGATGCGCGGCGCGAGGCGGAAGCTGAGGTCGGAGGCGCGCACGCGCGCGGGATCGACGCCGGCGCTCGACATGAGCGCGCGCAGCCCGGGGCGGTCGGCCTCCGCGAGCCGCCGCATGCCGCGCCGCACGAGCGCGCGGTTCTCGTCGCGGAGCGGCACGACGTCGGCCACCGTGGCGAGCGCCACGAGATCGGACAGCTGGTCGAGCGCGGGCGGCAGCGCCGTCGGCTCGCCGCCGTGCCGGCGCGACCAGAGCGCCTGCGCGAGCTTGAGCACGACGCCCGTGCCGCAGAGGTCGGCGAACGGGTAGCCGGCGCCCGAGGGCACGCGCGACGCGACGATCGGCGCGTCCGGCAGCACGGCGCCGGGCCGGTGGTGATCGGTCACGACGACGTCGAGGCCGAGTTCACGTGCGCGCGCGACGGCCTCGGGCGCGGCGATGCCGCAGTCGACGGTGATGAGCAGGCCGGCCCCGGCCGCTGCGAACGCCTCGACGCTCGCGACCGCGACGCCGTAGCCGTGCTCGAAGCGGTTCGGCAGGAACGGCTGCACCTCGGCGCCGAGCAGCTGCAGCACCTCCACGGCGAGCGCCGTGGCGCACACGCCGTCGACGTCGTAGTCGCCGTGCACGACGATCGTGCGGCCGGCCGCGATCGCGCTCTCGATCAGATCGCAGGCCTCGGCCATGTCGCCGAGCGCGAAGGGATCGTGCAGCGGGCCGTCGCTGTCGAGGAAGGCCGTGGCCGCGGTCGCATCGGCGAGGCCCCGGCGCACGAGCACCTCGGCCGTGACGCGCTGGAGCCCGAGCTCGGCCGCGAGCTCGCGCACGCGGTCGGGGCAGCAGGACGGGATCGTGAGCGACGCGGGCACCCAGCCAATCTAGGCCTCGGGCCGGACGCCGCCCCTCAGGAGGCGCGGCTCTCGTGGCCTGGGCGCGGCATTCCGCACGTCACGTGTTCGTGGGTGTGCCGGCTGAGCGTCTTGGGCGGGGCAACGCCGCAAACGCTCGCGCTGGCGGCGAGCGTGCCGGCCAGGACGTCCAGACGATGCAGCTGCGGTCACGCCGCAGAGAGCGCCCGAAGCTCCTTGCGTGATCGTGAGTGTGCCGGCTGGGCGTTCTGGGGACGGCGCGGCGTCGTCGCACGTGCTCGGCACGTGCTAGGCGCCCCGGGTCGTTCCCGGGACGGTCAGACGGTGCAATCACGATGACGCAAACGGCGTTTCGACGAGGAGGTGGTGGATGCGTCCGAGCTCCTCGCGCAGGCGCAGTGCCGGCCCCTGGTAGAGCGGCGAGGTGGCACCGTCCCGGATCAGGCGCGTGACGAGCGCGACGCCGCAGGCGCGCACCGTCGGCAGGTCGCGCAGCAGGCGGGCGATCTCGCGCAGCTCGCCCTGCGAGGCGCGCACGGCCTCCTGGTTGGCGTAGAGCGGCGACCACCAGTCGCGCGTGTGCTGCTGCAGCGTGATGACGTCGAGCGTGCGCGCGATCTGCAGGCGGTAGCGGCGCTCGCGCAGACGCTCGCGCTCGCACTCGACCGCCGGCAGCGGCAGGTCCTCGCGGCCGCTCGCGATCAGCTCGAACGCACGGTCGCGCAGGCGCAGGTGCGCGAGGTAGGCGCCGAACGCGAACGCTGCGGCGACGACGCTGGCGCCGACCGAGAGCCGCAAGGAGGCGCGGCCGAGGAACGGCACGAGCGCGGCGGCCGCGAAGCCGAAGACGACGGTCACGGCGAACTGCGCGCGCAGCATGCGCTCGCGCGACTCCGCGCGGGCCAGCGGATGATCGTCGCCGAGCATGCTCGTGGAGCTCCCCATGCTGCTCACAGTGGCAGGGGCCGTCTCAATGCGGTGTCAAGCCCCCGACGACCGGCGTCAAGAAGCCGGCAAGACGGGCTCCGGCTTCGGCTCGGGCTCGCGGATGCGGTAGCCGACGCCCGTCACGGTCTCGATCAGCTCGGGTGCGCGCGGATTGCGCTCGATCTTGCGGCGCAGCGCGGCGATGTGCACGCGCAGGAGGTGGCTCTCGCCGTAGCCCTGCCCCCACACCTCCTGGATGATCGCCTTGTGCGTCAGCACCTTGCCGGGGTGGGCGACGAGCGTGCGCAGCAGGTCGTACTCGATCGGCGTGAGGTGCACCTCGACGTCGTCGCGGATGACGCGCCTGCGCGCGAGGTCGACGCGCAGCTCGCCGAGCTCGACGACGGCGTCGGGCCGTGGGCGGTCGACGGCGCGACGCAGCATCGCGCGCACGCGCGCCAGCAGCTCGTCGATGCCGAACGGCTTCGTCACGTAGTCGTCCGCGCCGGCGTCGAGCGCCTTGACCTTCTCGCGCTCGTCCCCGACCGCCGACACGAGCAGGATGGGCACGTTCGACCAGGTGCGGATCTCGCGCGCGACCTCGTCGCCCGTGCCATCGGGCAGCAGCAGGTCGAGGAGCACGAGGTCGGGCGGCTTGAGCGCCACCTGGGCGAGCGCGTCGGCGCACGTGCCGACGACGTCGACGTGGTAGCCGGCGGCCTCGAGCGTTGCCTTGAGGGCGCGCTGGATCGCTCGCTCGTCGTCGACCACAAGCACGCGCGCGCCGCTGCCGCTCACGCCGGGACCTCCTCGCTGACCTTCAGGCTCGGCAGCACGATGCGCATGCACGTGCCGCCCCCGGGAGCATCGTCGATCGTGAGCGTGCCCGCGTTGGCCTCCACGAACCCGCGCGCGATCGCGAGGCCGAGGCCCGTGCCGCCGGCGCCCCCGCCCCGCCCGCGGTAGAACGGCTCGAACACGCGCTCGCGCTGGTCGAGCTCGATGCCGGGGCCGTGGTCGATCACGGAGATCTCGACGCGGTCGCCGGCCGCAGCGCGGGCGCGCAGCGAGACGGGCGCACCGGCGGGCGAGAACTTCGCGCCGTTCTCGATCAGGTTCACGAGCACGCGCTCGATCTGCGAGGCGTCGCAGTGCACGAGCGGCAGCTCGTCCTCGGCCTCGACCTCGACCGTCGTCCCGGGCGCGCGCGAGCGCGCCGCCGCGACGGCGCCGCGCAGGAGGTCGTCGACCTCGCACCAGTCGAGCGCCGTCGAGGCGCTGCCGGCCTGCAGGCGCGAGACGTCGAGCAGGTCGGAGACGAGCCGGTCGAGGCGGTCGGTCTCGATGCTGACATCCTCGAGCAGCTCCTGCACGGCCTCCTCGCCGAGCTGCACCTGGTCGCCGCGCAGCGCGCCGACGGCCGCCTTGATCGCGGTCAGCGGCGTGCGCAGCTCGTGCGAGACGGCGCGCAGGAGCGCCGTCTTGAGCGCGTCGGAGTGGCGCAGCGCCTCGGCTTCGACGTCCGCGTGCGCGAGCCGCTCGCGCTCCTGGGCGAGCGCGAGCACGCCCGCGAGCGAGCGCGCGACGCGCTGGGCGTTCTCGTCCTCGAGCACCGCGCGGTCGGCGCCCATCAGCTCGAGACGCCCGATCACACGCCCCTCGACGTCGAGCGGCAGCGCGACCTGGCCGGCCAGCGGCCCGCGCCCGAACACGATGCGCGCGGCGGGCGCCCCGATCGCGGCCGCGGCCACGCGCGCGGCATCCACCTGCGCGAGCTCGAGGCTCGCGCCGCCGACGAGCGCGCTCGAGAGCCCCGCGAGCAGCGCGGCCTCGCGCTCGCGCTCGTAGGCCTGCTCGGAGCGGCGCCGCTCGCGCGCCGCGAGCTCGGCGACGGCCGCGCCGGACAGGAGCAGCGCCGCGAACAGCAGCCAGACGCGCGAGTCGGGCGTCTCGAAGCCGTCGGGCGGCAGCAGCACGGCGTCGAAGAGCGCCACGGCCGCACTCGCCGTGAGCACCCCCGCGCGCAGGCCGAAGAGGAACGCGACGCCGATCACCGCGGGCAGGTAGACGAGGCCGAGCGCCTCGTAGTTCGCTCCCAGGGAGCTGTGCAGGGCGGCGATGACGCCGGAGCAGATGAAGACGGCGAGCGACCCGAGGACGAACGCCGCGACGGCGTCCCCGCCCGTGCGGATGCGGGAACCGCCACGTGGTGCGAGGCCGGGCACCCGGCGCCGGCGGCGGGCCAAGGGCATGCACCAAGCCTACCGCGCGCGTCGCGAAACCTGCCGGAAACGCCCCGATCGTACCCTCGAACCTGCCTCAGATCGACGTCGGGGGCGTCGATGACAAGAGCATGCGACGCGCACTCGCACTCCTGATCGCCCTCGTCGCCCTCACGGGGGCCGCCACGAGCGCCGACGCGCACGCCGTGCGGGCGGCGCACTCGGTCGAGTGGTCGATCAACGAGCTGCGCGCCGATCACGGCTGCGGGCCGGTGCACGCGCACGCCGGCCTGGCGCGCTCCGCGAACCGCTTCGCGCGCTTGCTGCTCGCGGACGGGAAGCTCGACCACGACGCCGGCACGCCGTTCGTGGACCGCCTCGAGCAGGCGGCGCCCACGGCGCACCTGTGGGGCGAGAACCTCGCGGTCGGCAGCGGCGAGAGCGCCCGCCCGGAGGCGATCGTCGAGGCCTGGATGAACAGCCCCGAGCACCGCGCGATCATGCTCGACTGCCGCTTCTCTCAGATCGGCGTCGGCGTCGCGACCGGGCGCTACGGCGAGCGCCGCGACGGCAGCGTGTACACGGCCGACTTCGCCGCCTGACGCGCGTCCGGCAGACTGCCGGGATGGCCTACACGGCGGTCTTCGCAGCGCTCCACGTCGCCGACCTCGACGCGTCCCGCGCGTGGTACGAGCGCTTCTGCGGCCGCCCGCCCGATCTCGTCCCGAACGACGACGAGGCCGCGTGGCAGTGCACGGAGACCGGGTGGATCTACGTCGTCCGGGATGCGGCACGCGCCGGCGCCTCCGCCGTGACGCTGCTCGTGGACGATCTGGATGCGCGGCTCGCGGGGCTTGCCGAGCGCGGCATCGAGCCCGGCGAGATCGAGACCTACGCGAACGGCGTACGCCACGTCGTGGTGCGCGATCCGGAGGGCAACACCGTCGCCTTCGGCGAGGTGCCTTCCGGGGCGGGTGCCTGAGGGCGCAGGCGTTGCCCTCGTCACGGGGCTGGCGCCGCGTCACCACG
>DASXXY010000047.1:0-24816 GCA_036502805.1 Gaiellales bacterium
GGCGAGCTCGTCGATCGTCTGCTCGGTGACGTCGCCCGAGGGCACCATCACCCAGACCGCGCGGCGTCCCTCGCCGAGGTTCGCGACGAGCTCCGCGAGCGTCGCGGCCGGCGTGCCGCCCTGGCTCGCGAGCGTCTCGCGCGGGCCCTCGGAGCGGTTCCAGGCGTGCACGTCGTGGCCGGCGTCGAGCAGCCGGTGCGTCATGCCGGCACCCATGCGGCCGAGTCCGACGAAGGCGATCTTCATGTGCTTGACCTCGTGGTGGGGATGTGCTCGAGCGCCCGCTCGATCGCCGCCTCGCAGGCGGCCAGTGAGATGCGCGCGAGCGGCAGGCCGCGGCCGCGCAGCGCGCCCGCGTCGCCGAGCGCCTGCGCGTCGCGCAGGGTGCGGAAGCCGAACGCCCGGCCGGGGATCGCCTCGTCGTCCTGCTCGCCCGCGAGCAGCTGCACGAAGATCCCGTTGGGCGGTCCGCCCTTGTGGTACTGGCCGGTCGAATGCAGGTAGCGGGGCCCGAAGCCGGCCGTGACGGCGCAGCCGAGCGCGTCGCGCAGCCGCGCCTGCAGCCGGTCGAGCAGCTCCTGGCGCTCCGCGGTGGGTGCGACGAAGGCCTGCAGGCAGACGTACGAGCGCCCGCGCTCGGCGTGACCGAGCACCTCGGCGAGCGACCCGGCCTCCTCGTTCGGCAGCTTGCCGTCCTGCGCGAAGCCCTCGAGGATCGCGACGGTGCGGTCCTTCGCCTCCTGCACGTTCGGCTGGTCGAAGGGGTTGATGTGCAGGCGCGCGCCGACGAGCGCCGTCGCGATCTCCCATTCGATGAAGAGCGCGCCGATCGCCGCGGGATCGTCCTGCTTGAGCTGGATCGTGAAGACGGGCTGCCCGGCCTCGCGCAGGCTGTTCAGCTCGACGTCCTGCTCGTCCCAGCCGGAGCCCTCGCGCAGGTGCACGAAGAGCCGGTCGTCGCCGTAGGCGGCGGGCTTGCCGAGCGGCTCGCCGGCGACCGGGAGCACGCCCGTGCCCTGCTTGCCGGTCGACTCCGCGATCAGCTGCTCGAGCCAGAGGCCGATGCTCGCGAGGTGGGGCGGCGTCACGAACGTGAGCTTGTCGCGGCCCTTGTCGTGCGCGTTGCCGATCACGTCGGCGAGCGTCGAGCCGGGGTTGACGCCCCAGTCGTCCTTGCACTTCGCGAGCGCCGTCGAGGCGCGGGCGATCATCGGGCCGATGTCGATGCCGGCGAGCGCCGCGGGCACGAGTCCGAAGGCGGTCAGCGCCGAGTAGCGGCCGCCGACGTCGGGGCGGCCGTGGGCGATGTGCGCCCAGCCGTCCTTGCGCGCGCGCTGCTCGAGCGCCGAGCCGGGATCGGTGATCGCGACGAAGCGCGAGCCGTCGCCGCCGGTCTTGCCCCAGAACGCGTCGGCGAAGCAGTTCGGCTCGATCGTCGAGCCCGACTTCGACGCGATCGCGAAGAGCGAGCCCTCGACCGGGACGGCGCGCACCGCGTCGGGGTCCGTCGAGTCGAGCACGTGCAGCTTCTCGCAGCCGTGCAGGGCGCCGATCACGAGCGGCGCGAGGCTCGACCCGCCCATGCCGCAGAGCACGATGCGCTCGTGCCGGGCGCCGAGCGGCCCGGCCCACGCGAGCAGCTCGTCGAGGCCGTTCTGGGCATCGTCGACGGCGTCGATCCAGCCCAGCCACCCGTCCTCGCCCGAGGACGTCCAGAGCGAGGCGTCGCGCGCGAAGAGGCGCGCGACCGGGGCGTCGCCGCTCATGCCTGTGCCGGTGCCAGCGAGCGCGCCTTCTCGGCGATCGTCAGGATCAGCGAGTCGAACGAGGTCGCGAACGACTCGACGCCCTCGTCCACGAGCTCGTGCACGAGGATCCGGTCGAGGTCGACGCCCAGGCGCTCGAGCTCGGCCATGTGCTCTGCGGCCTCGTCGACCTTGACGTCGATCGAGCGCGCCGGCCGGCCGTGGTCGCGCGTCGCGTCGATCGTCGCCTCCGGCATCGTGTTGACGGTGTCCGGGCCGATCAGCTCGTCGATGTAGAGCGTGTCGGAGTAGTCCGGGTTCTTCGTCGAGGTCGACGCCCAGAGCGGGCGCTGCACGTTCGCGCCCTTGGCCTTGAGGGCCTCCCAGCGGGGGCCCGAGAAGATGCGCTCGAACGAGCGGTAGGCGAGCTTCGCATTGGCGACGGCGGCGATGCCCTGGAGCTCCGGGTGGCCGAGCGCCTCGAGACGCTTGTCGACCTTGCCGTCGACGCGCGAGACGAAGAAGCTCGCGACCGAGGCCAGGCGGTCGATCGGCTCGCCCGCGGCCGCGCGCCGCTCGAGCCCCTCGACGTAGGCGTTCGCGATCTCCTCGTAGCGCTCGACCGCGAACAGCAGCGTCACGTTGACCGAGATGCCGGCGGCCGTGAGCTCGCGGAAGGCGTCGACGCCCTCCGGCGTCGCCGGCACCTTGATCAGCACGTTGGGCCGGTCGATCTCCGTGAAGATCCGCTGGGCCGCCGCGACCGAGCCGGCGACGTCGCGCGCCAGCTCGGGCAGCAGCTCGAACGAGATGTGGCCGTCCTGGCCGTCCGTCTCCTCCCAGCGCGGCCGCAGCAGGTCGGCGCCGTCGCGGATGTCGGCGTACGTCAGCCGGAAGAAGATGCCGCGCGCGTCGAGGTCCTCGCGCACCGCGGCGCGGAGCGAGTCGTCGTAGAGATCGGAATGGCCGATGGCCTTCTCGAAGATCGTCGGGTTGGAGGTCACGCCGCTGATGCCGTCTTCGGCGATCAGCCGCGCGAGCGTGCCGGAGTCGAGCAGCTCCCGGCTGATGTTGTCGAGCCAGATCGACTGGCCCAGCGCGCGGATGGCAAGCAGCGGGTTGCCCATGCGATGGCTCTCCCTGGTCGAGGGTCGGGTGCATCGTACCCACCAACGCCCGACCCGAACGTCGTAGTCTGGTGAACATGAGCGATGTCGCCGGACTGCGCAGCGAGTACGAGAGCGCGGGCCTCGACCTCGCCGACGTCGCCGCCGATCCCCTGCGCCAGTGGCAGCGCTGGTACGACGAGGCCGCGGCCGCGGGCGTCACGGAGCCGAACGCGATGGCGCTCTCGACGCTCGGCGAGGACGGGCTGCCCGACGTGCGCTTCGTGCTCGTGCGCGGCGTCGACGAGCGCGGCCTGGCGTTCTACACCAACCTGACGAGCGTCAAGGCCCGTCAGCTGGACGCCCACCCCTCGGCCGCGGCGGCCTTCGGCTGGCTGCAGCTGCACCGGCAGGTGCGCGTGCGCGGCACCGTCGAGCGCGTCTCCGAGGGCGAGTCGGACGCCTACTTCGCCTCGCGCCCGCGCGGCTCGCAGATCGGCGCGTGGGCCTCGCCGCAGAGCCGGCCCATCGCCGGCCGGGACCAGCTCGAGGCGCTCGTGCAGGAGCAGGTTGCGCGCTTCGCGGACGGCGAGGAGGTGCCGCGCCCCGGGCACTGGGGCGGCTTCCGCATCGTCCCGGGCGAGCTCGAGTTCTGGCAGGGGCGGCCGAGCCGCCTGCACGACCGCCTGCGCTACCGCCGCGAGGGCGGGGCCTGGGCGATCGAGCGCCTCGCACCCTGACGGGCGCCCGAAAACGCACGCGGGGCCGGGCGCCGCAGGTGCAGCGCCCGGCCCCGAGGGTCGAGCCGGCTAGATCTTGCCGAGGTCGACGACCTCGCCCTTGCCGGCGCTCGTGCCGTAGTTGGAGACGTAGACGTCGCCGTTCTTCGCGACCGCGACGGCCGTGGGCGCCATCAGCCCGGTGCTCGCGACCATGTCCTTGTGCCCGTTCGGCCAGACGCGCCAGAGCGCGCCGCTCGGATCACCGGAGAGCAGGGAGTTGTGTGCGATCTCGAGCACGTAGAGCGATCCCTTCTTGCCCCAGGCGATGTCCACGATGTTCGTGAAGCCGCTCGCGTACATCGTCTTGGTGCCGTCGGGAGCCACCGCCCAGACGCTCGCCGCACCGACCGGGAACGGGAAGCCGGTCAGCTGGCCCACGTAGATGTTCGGGTCATGCGGGCGCACGGCGACCGAGGTCGGCACGGCCTCCATGTCCAGCATCGGGGGAAGGCCGGGGATCCCAGCGGGAGCGGGGACGGAGGTCGTTCCGAAGACCGCCAGCGTCGAGATCTTCCTGTGGTAGCTGACGCCCAGCAGGTCGTTGCCCGCCGCGTCCGCGACGAGGTAGCCGCCGTGGACCTGCGCGAGGCCGTAGGAGTCCGAGTCGATCAGCGGCTTGCCGTCCGGCCCGACGCCGTGGTCGGGATTGTTCGCCGTCTCGTACGCGGCGAAGTCGGCGAACGGCCACACGTCGCCGGTCCAGGGATCGATCTTGAGCAGCATGTCGGAGAGCTGCCCGTTCGGAGGGAGCATGGCCCGCTCGGCCGTGCCGCCCCCGCCGCCGATCAGGCCCGCGACGTGGCTGCCGCTGGCGACGATGTCCGACGCGCCCGTCGCGTTGTCGCCGGTGCCGTCGTCACCGAACGACGGCAGGCCCGTGACGACGCGCTTCTGCCAGCCGTGGTGCACGCGCGTGAACGCGCCGCTGTTGCCGAAGCACGAGAGCGTGGGGCCCTCCTCGCCGGGCATGCAGTTGACCGGCGTTCCGTCGGCGCCGAGCTGGCTGCTTGCCGGGCCGCCCTTGCCGGCCTCGGCGATCCAGAGGTCGCCGTTGGGGGCGAGGCTGATGCCGCGCGGGTTGTCGAGCCCGCTCGCGACGACCTTCCAGCCGGGCGCGCCCGGCTGGTGGGCCTGCGCGCTCGGAACTGCCACGACCGCTGCGATCGCGGCGAGTGCCAATAGCTTGCGTCTCTGCATCTCTCTCCTCCGTTGCGTGATGGCGGCACGTTCACTTCAGCGGAGTCGACGCCCTGCCCTGCGGGTGCGCAATGACGACTACCCACACTCACCCCAAACGCATGGGGGAAACCACCCTCCCCATCGGTTCAGGCGGTTCTGGCGGGCCCTCGGCGGGCCTCAGAGCAGCGCGTGCACGGCCTCGACGACCGCCCGGGGCGTGATCCCGAGGTGCTCGGCGATCGTCTGCGCCGGCGCCGAGGCGCCGTAGCGGTCGAGGCCGAGCGCGGTGCCGCGGTCGCCGACGAGCGCCGACCAGCCGAACGTCGCGCCGGCCTCGAGCGAGACGCGCCGCCAGACCGCCGGCGGCAGCACCTCGTCGCGGTAGCCCTGGTCCTGCGCCATGAAGAGGTTCCAGTCGGGCAGCGAGACGACGCGCACGCCGTGGCCCTCGCCGGCGAGCGTCTCGCGGGCGCTCAGGAGGTCGTGCACCTCGGAGCCCGAGCCGATCAGGATCACGTCGGGCTCGCCGTCGCTGTCGGCGAGCACGTAGCCGCCGCGCCGCACGCCGCTCGCCGGGGCGTAGCGCTCGCGGTCGAGCACGGGCAGCTTCTGGCGCGTGAGCGCGAGGCCGATCGGGCCGTCCGTGCGCTCGAGCGCGAGCCGCCAGGCCTCGACGGTCTCGGTCGCGTCGGCCGGGCGGATCACGCGCATGTGCGGCATCGCGCGGAGCGACGCGAGGTGCTCGATCGGCTGGTGCGTCGGGCCGTCCTCGCCGACGCCGATCGAGTCGTGCGTCCAGACGTAGGTGACCGGCAGCTCCATGATGCAGGCCAGCCGGACCGCGGGCCGCATGTAGTCGGAGAAGACGAAGAACGTGGCGCCGAAGACGCGGAAGCCGCCGTGCGCCGACATCCCGTTGAGGATCGCGCCCATGCCGTGCTCGCGGATGCCGAAGTGCAACGTGCGGCCGCCCATGCGACCGGGCAGCACGGAGTCGGCGAGCCGGTTCTCCTTGTTCGCGAGCGGCGCGCCGGGGATCGCCTCCGCGCCCTTGATCGTCGTGTTCGTCGACGGCGCGAGGTCGGCCGAGCCGCCGATGAACTCCGGGATCGCCGCTGCCAGCGCGGCGATGCAGGCGCTCGAGCTCATGCGCGTGGCCACGGGGTCGCCGCCGGAGAGGTCGGGCAGGGCATCCTCCCAGCCCTCCGGCAGCGTGCCGGAGAGCACGCGGTCGAGCTCGCGCACGCGTGCCGGATCGGCCTCCAGTTGCGCGGCGTGGAGGGCATCCCAGGCCGCGTGGTCGGCGGCGCCGCGCTCGCGCTGCGAGCAGTTGGCGTAGACCTCGTCCGGGACGTGGAACGACTGGTCGGGATCCCAGCCGTAGACCTCCTTCGTGAGCCGCACCTCCTCGACGCCGAGCGGCGAGCCGTGCGACTCCGGCGTGTCCTGCGCATGCGGCGCGCCGATCGCGATGTGCGTGCGCACGACGATCAGCGACGGGCGCTCGTCCTCGGCGTCGGCGGCGTCGAGCGCCGCGCGCAGGTCGTCCGTCGTCCAGCCGTCGTCGAGGTGCTGCACGTGGAAGCCGTAGGCCTCGTAGCGCTGGCCGACGTCCTCGCCGAAGGCGAGCCCGGTCGAGCCCTCGATCGTGATGTGGTTGTCGTCGTAGAGCAGGCAGAGCTTGCCGAGCCCGAGGAAGCCCGCGAGCGAGCTGGCCTCGCCCGAGACGCCCTCCATCATGTCGCCGTCGGAGCAGATCGCGTAGGTGCGGTGATCGACGAGCGCCTCGCCCTCGCCGTTGTAGCGCTCGGCCAGCATGGCCTCGGCGAGCGCCATGCCGATCGCGTTGCCGACGCCCTGGCCGAGCGGCCCGGTGCCGATCTCGACGCCGGGCGTGAGCTGCTCGCCGTGCACGAGCTCGGGGTGGCCGGGCGTGCGCGACCCCCACTGGCGGAACTGCTCGAGGTCGCCGAGCGTGAGGTCGTAGCCGGAGAGGTGCAGCGCCGCGTACTGGAGGATGCAGGCGTGGCCGGCCGAGAGCACGAAGCGGTCGCGGTTCGCCCACTGCGGGTCGGCGGGGTCGTGGCGCATGCGCTCGCGGTAGAGCACGTAGGCGACGGGCGCGAGCGCCATGGCGGTGCCGGGATGGCCGGCGTTGGCCTTCTGCACCGCGTCCATGGCGAGGACGCGGATGGTGTCGATCGAGAGGGTCTCGATATCGGCGGGCATGCGACTCCTCAGGCGTGGCAGGTGCCGAAACCGTAGCGCCGCGGGCGCCGCGGGACGGAGCGCTACGCCAGCAGCTCGCGGATGCGCTCCTTGGGGCGGCCCACGATCGCGCGCTCGCCGCGCACGACGACCGGCCGCTGCAGCAGCGCGGGCCGCTGCACGAGCAGGTCGACGACCGCGTCGCGCTCGGCGAAGTCGGCCTCGTCGAGGCCGAGCTTCTTGAAGACCGAGTCCTTGCGCACGAGGTCGGCGACCGGATCCTCGAGGCGGTCGGCGATGCCCTCGAGCGTCGCGCGGTCGGGCCGCTGCCGCATGTACAGCACGACCTCGTAGTCGACGCCGAGCTCGTCCGCGATCGTGATCGCGTTCACGGAGGCGTGGCAGTGGGGGTTGTGGTAGATCGTCACGTCGGCCATGCCGCGGACGCTAGCGCCGGCCCGCCCCGGCGCGCGCCGGCTCCGGGCCGCGCAGGCGTCTGGTACACACAGCGGCATGACCTATGGAGCACAGGGCATGGCCGGCCGCCTTCTGCGCGTGCTCGTCAACCGCCCGGGCGAGCGCTACGGCGCCGCGCACGAGACCGAGGGCGCGTTCTACGCCGACCCCATCGACCTGCCGCGCGCCCAGGCGCAGCACGACGCGCTCGTGACGATCCTGGAGGACGCGGGCGCCCAGGTCGAGCGGCTCGACCGCGAGTCCGGGCCCGACTCGATCTACACCTACGACCCCGCGCTCGTGTGCGACGGCGGTGCGCTCCTGCTGCGCTCGGGCAAGGCGATCCGCCGGCCCGAGGCGCCGGCGATGGGCGAGTGGTTCGAGGCCAACGGCATCCCGGTGCTCGCCCGCCTCGAGGAGCCGGCGCTGGCCGACGGCGGCGACCTGCTGTGGCTCGACTCGCGCACGCTCGTGATCGGGCGCGGCTTCCGCACCAACGAGGCCGGGGCGGCGGCGATCCGGAAGGCGCTCGCGCCCTACGTCGAGGAGATCCACGTCGTCGACCTCCCGATCGATCAGGGCGCCGACTTCTGCCTGCACACGCTCAGCGTGATCTCGATGCTCGACCGCGACCTCGCCGTCGTCTCGCTGCCGCTCATGCCGGTGCACCTGTACTCGCTGCTGCGCGAGCGCGGCGTGCAGCTCGTCGAGATCGACGCGGGCGAGTGGGACTCGCTGGCGCCCAACGTGCTGGCGCTCGGGCCGCGCGACGTCGTCATGCTCGCGGGCAACCCGCGCACCGCCGAGAAGCTGCGCGCGGCGGGCTGCCGCGTACAGGAGATCGAGGGCTCCGACGTCGCGATCAAGGGCTCGGGAGGCCCGACCTGCCTGACGCTTCCCCTCCAGCGCGATGCCATCTGAGCATATTGCCTGCAGGAAGCATGAGATTCCGCCAGAATGGGTACGTGCATGCTCCACTTAGGGGTATGTACGAGATCGGATGGTGCCGTGTCCCGCGGCGTGTCGTCTTTCTTTTCTGGGGGGAAGCTCTCTGATGTTCACCACTCGCCTCGCCGCAGCCTTGGTCGCAGCCGTGGCGATCTCCGCGGTCGCGCTGCCCGGCGTCGCCTCGGCCAACACCGGTTCGGTCAAGTGCGACAGCACCGGCATCGTGTTCACGTACAACACCGACTTCGGCCGCACCAAGGACGTCACCGAGACGGTCAACGGCGTCACGAAGATCGTCACGGTGCAGGCCCACACGCTGACGACCGACACGTGGCCGATCTTCGGCACCAACACGGCCGGCGCCACGTGGAGCGGCGGCTCGATCCCGACGGTCATGCTGACCTGCCCGGCGCCCGCGCCGCCGCCCGTCGTCCCGCCCGTGACGCCGCCGGCGCCGCCGGTCGCCCCGCCCGTGACGCCGCCGGTGACGCCGCCCGTGACGCCGCCGGCGGTCACGCCCGTGACGCCGCCCGTCGTCTCGACGGCCACGCCGTCCACGCCGGCCGCCGCGCCCGTGATCTCGCTGCGCAAGAAGGCCGGCGCGTCCACCGTGGCCGCGGGTGCGACCGTCAAGTACCAGCTCGTCGTCACGTCCAAGGGCGGCACCGCCCATGGGGTCGTCGTCTGCGACAAGCTGCCCGACCACATGACGTACGCGTCGCTCGGCACGGCGACGATGGACAACGGCAAGGCCTGCTGGACGGTCGGCGACCTGACCGGCTCGGTGACGCTGTCGCTGACCGCCAAGGTCGACGCCGACGCGCCCGCCGGCTCGCTCACGAACAACGCGACGGCCACCTCGGACAACGCCGGCAAGGCGAAGGCGCACGCCGCCATCAAGGTGCCCGCCCGCCACGGCGTCAAGGGCCGGCTCAAGCGCACCGCCGGCGTGACCGGATAAGTCCGGCCCGGAGCAACCGCCCGACGTTCACGTCACGCGGTTGCTCCAGGCCACAGGCCCGACGCGGGGAGCGCGCCATGCGGTGCGCTCCCCGCGCTGTGTCCCCTGTAGCGTCCGCCCGATGGCCCGCCGCGCCGACTTCTCCCTGACCGCGTCGCCCGGGGCGCTGCTCGCGGTCGCCGACAGCGCGAGCGGCGCGCGCATCGTCGACGAGGACGGCCGCAGCTACATCGATGCCTGCGGCGGGGCGATGGTGATGTCGCTCGGGCACTGCCACCCGCGCCTCGTCGAGGTCGTGCAGCGGCAGGTCGCCGAGCTCTCGTTCACGTACCGCTTCTCGTTCCGCAACGGGCCGATGCTGGAGCTGGCCGAGGAGCTCCGCAGCATCTCGCCGCTCGCGGACACGTGGTGCTTCTTCAACTCCTCGGGGTCGGAGTCCGTGGAGTCGGCGATCCAGCTCGCGCTGCGCTACTGGCAGCTGCGCGGCAAGCCCGGCAAGACCGACCTGATCTCACGCTGGCCGTCGTTCCACGGCTCGACGCTCGGAGCGCTCTCGCTCTCCGGCTCGCGCTGGCGGGGGTTCTACGAGCCGATCCTCGCCAAGCACCCGATCGCGCCGGTGCCGAACGCCGACATCCGCCGCCGCCGCGCGCCCGCGGCCGAGACGGCCTGGGCGATCGGCGAGCTCGAGGACGCGATCGCGCGCCGCGGCGCGCACACCGTCGCCGCCGTCGTGATCGAGCCCGTGACCGGCGCCTCGGGCGCTGCGATCGCGCCGCCCGAGGGCTACATCGCGGAGCTGCGCCGCGTCTGCGACAGCCACGACGTGCTGCTCGTGTTCGACGAGACGATCACGGCCTTCGGGCGCACGGGCGAGTGGTTCGCGGCCTGCCACTGGCCGGACGCCGCGCCCGACATCATCACGTTCGCGAAGGGCGTCACGAGCGGCATCGTGCCGTTCTCGGGCGTGCTCGTGAGCGGCCCGGTCGCGGAGCTCTTCGAGCAGTCGCCCGAGGGCTTCCCCTACGGCCACACGTTCTCCGGCTACCCGCTCGGCTGCGCCGTCGCCGCCGAGGCGATCCGCGTGATCCGCGACGAGGACCTCGTCGCGGAGTCGCGGCGCAAGGGCGAGCTCCTGCGCGCGCGCCTCGACCTGCTGGCCGCCTCGTCGCCGCACGTCGGCGACGTGCGCGGCCTCGGGCTGCTGCAGGGCATCGAGCTCGTGGCCGATCGCGAGACGCTCGCCCCCGTGCCCGGCGCCGCCGCGCGCCTCGTGCGGGCCTGCCGCGAGCGCGGGCTGATGATCTACTCCTGCCCGACGCCGAACGGCGCGACGACCATCGAGGCGGTCATGCTCGCGCCGCCGCTGACGATCGCCGACGACGAGCTCGACGAGATCGCCCGGATCCTCGGCGAGGCGCTCGCCGCGACGGCGTAGTCACGGTCGGGGTCCGACCCGGACCGTGACTACGCCGCCGAGGGCTTCAGCCGCTTCAGCCGCACGTCCAGCGGAATGCTCCGACGCCGGCGTCGCGACTCCCGTGCCACGTCGCCGGATCGGCTAGCGCCGCCGCCGCGCCTCGCCGACGGCGTTCCTGGCGCCGCTGCGCCACTCCGCCCACGACGCCTCGCTGCGCGTCTGCGCCAGCGTCAGCTCCCCGTGCACGACACGGGTGTACTGGTTGCGCCAGCTCACGCCCTCGAACAGGAACGCGCGGCGGTACTCGTCCTCGTCGTCGGCGAACGCGAGCGCCTCCATCTGCTCGACGAGCGTGCGCGCGGTCGCTGCCCGGCGGTTGGCGCGGCGGTCGCCGAACGGGATCGAGCGGCCGCATCCGCACGAGCACCTCACCGCTGTGCCGGCCGCCGTGTCCCTGCGGGCGCCTGCGCCGGCACGCCCGGCCGCGCTAGTGCTGCGCGCGCTCGAAGCCGAGGTACTCGCGCACGGAGCGCGCGTCCCGGCCGACGGCGATCAGCTCGTAGACCGGCTGCGGGCTCTTGAGCGTCTTGCGCACCTCGAGCTTGCCGATCGTGATCGCGTGCCGGCGGGCGAACGTGAGCAGGCGGTCGCGATCGGCCGAGAGCAGCCGCCAGACCTCCTCCTGCCGGACCGAGTCGAAGTCGGCGTAGAACCCGATGCGCCCGTTCAGGGCCGAGTCCATCGCCTGCTTGTAATCGCCTCGGTAGTCGTCGCCGGTGTCGGACACGAGGCTGACCCTAGCACGGGTCGGAGCGGTGTCCGGCTCACTCGATCGAGGGACTCTGCTGATCGGAACGGGAGGCCCGGTGCCACCGGAGGAGGGAACGGCTGCTTGGCGGCTCCGGGCCTGCCCGCCCGACTGTCGAGGCGCCTCACGGCGCATCTCGGGTATCGATCCGCACGACGTCCGCGCCCATCCCCCGCCTGGGGGAGAGCGGAGCTACGCTCTCCAGCGGATGCGCCGCGCGGTCGTCGTCAAGCTGGGCTCGTCGACGCTCGTGGACGGGCGACGGCGGCTGCGGCGTGCCCGCCTGGCGCGCATCGCGTCCGAGCTCGTGGCGCTCCAGCTGACCGGCACGCCGGTCTGCGTCGTCTCGAGCGGCGCGATCGCGCTCGGCCTCGGCGCGCTCGACCGCGACGTGCGCCCGGGCGACGTGCCGAGCCTGCAGGCGGCCTCCGCGGTCGGCCAGGGCCTGCTCGCCGGCGCCTAGCAGCGCGCGCTCGCCTCCGCCGGCGGACGGGGTGCGCAGGTGCTTCTGACGGCCGACGACGTGCGCCGGCGCACGAGCTACCTGAACGCGCGCGCCACGCTCGAGGCGCTGCTCGCCTGGGACGTCGTGCCGGTCGTGAACGAGAACGACTCGACGGCGACCGACGAGATCACGTTCGGCGACAACGACGCGCTGGCGGCCCAGGTCGCGTTGCTCCTGCGGGCGCGGCTGCTCGTGCTGCTGACCGACGCCGACGGCCTCTACACGCGCGATCCGCGCGCCCACGGCGCCGAGCTCGTGGCCGAGGTGCACGACCAGTCGCTGCTCGCCGGGCTCGAGCTCGACGCCGCCTCCCCGAGCGGCCTCGGCTCGGGCGGCATGCGCTCCAAGGTCGTCGCGGCCTCGATGGCCGCGGGCGGCGGCGTGGCCTGCGTGATCGCCTCGGGCGCCGCGCCGGGCACGATCGCGCGCGCCGTGGCCGGCAAGGCCGTCGGCACCCGCTTCAGCGCCGCTCGGCGCCCCGTCTCGGCCTGGAAGCTGTGGCTGCGCTACGGCAAGCCGCCCGCGGGGCGCGTGCTCGTCGACGACGGGGCGCGCACGGCGCTGCTGTCGCGCGGCGCGAGCCTCCTGCCGGTCGGGGTGCAGCGCGTCGAAGGCACGTTCCGGGCGGGCGACGCCGTGCGCGTGTGCACGCTCGACGGCGCCGCGTTCGCGACCGGGGTCGTCGCGATGGGGAGCGCCGAGCTGCGCCACGCGGCCGGCCAGCACTCGGCCGCCGCCGGCGTCGCCGAGGCCATCCATCGCGATAATCTGGTGCTCCACGATGGCAGTGACGACTGAATCCGCGAGCACCCGCGCACGCGCCGCCGCGCGCACGCTGGCGACGCTCGGCCGCGGCCCCAAGGACGAGGCGCTGGAGCAGATCGCGCTCGCGCTCGAGCGCCACGGCGATGCGATCGTCGCGGCCAACGGCGAGGATCTCGCGGCCGCCCGCGAGGCCGGGCAGCCGGCCGCCCTGCTCGACCGCCTTGCGCTCGACGCGGAGCGCGTGCTCGATTTGTGCGCCGCCGTGCGCGCCGTCGCGGCGCTCGACGACCCGGTCGGCGACGTCGTCACCGGGTGGCGGCTGCCGAACGGCCTCGACATCCAGAAGGTGCGCGTCCCGCTCGGCGTGCTGCTCGTCGTCTACGAGGCGCGCCCGAACGTCACGGTCGACGTCGCGAGCCTCTGCCTCAAGAGCGGCAACGCCTGCCTGCTGCGCGGCTCGACGAGCGCGCGGCAGACGAACGCCGCCCTGCTGCGCTGCGTGCGCGAGGGGCTCGCTGCGGCGGGCCTGCCGGAGGACGCCGTGGTCCCGCTCGAGGCGACCCGCGACGAGCTCGCGGCGCTCGTCGCCGATCCCGCGTCGTGCGACGTCGTGATCCCGCGCGGCGGCGAGGGCCTGAAGTCGTTCCTGCTCGAGCACGCGCGGGTGCCGGTGCTCGTCGCGGCCGGCGGCAACTGCCACGTCTACCTCCACGCCGACGCCGATCCCGCCAAGGCGCTCGCGATCGCCGTCAACGCGAAGACCCAGCGCCCGGGCGTCTGCAACGCCTGCGAGACGCTGCTCGTGCACCGCGACGCGCTGCCGCTGCTCGGGCCGATCGGCGCCGAGCTCGCCGCGCTCGGCGTGGAGCTGCGCGCCGACGGGGAGGCGGCCGCGGCGCTCGGGGCGCCGAGCGTCCCGGCCGACGAGGACGACTGGGCGACGGAGTTCCTCGACCTCGTGCTGGCGGTGCGCACCGTGGGCTCCGTCGAGGAGGCGATCGAGCACGTCGAGCGCTACTCGACCGGCCATTCCGAGGCGATCGTCACCGAGAGCCTCGCGGCCTCCGAGGCGTTCGTTCGCGGCATCTCGAGCGCCTGCGTCTACGTCAACGCCTCGACGCGCTTCACCGACGGCGGCGAGTTCGGCTTCGGCGCCGAGATCGGCAACTCGACCGCGCGGCTGCACGCCCGCGGGCCGGTCGGCCTGGCCGACATCACGACGACGAAGTACGTCGTGCACGGCGACGGCCAGATCCGCGTCTAGGCCTCCCGGGCGAGCTCAGCCGCGGTAGCGGCGGAGCACGACGCAGCCGTTGTGGCCGCCCAGTCCCATGGAGTTCGAGAGCGCGTACTCGAGCTCGGCCTCGCGCGCGCCCTCGGGCACGTAGTCGAGGTCGCACTCCGGGTCGGGATCGCGGTAGTTGAGCGTGGGCGGCACGATCTGGTCGCGCAGCGCGAGCGCGCAGACCATCACCTCGAACGAGCCGGCGCCGCCGAACTGGTGACCGGTGGCCGACTTCGTCGACGAGACCAGGAGGTTGTGCGCGTGCGCGCCGAAGACCTCCTTGATGGCCTTCGTCTCGGCGGCGTCGCCCTGCGGCGTCGAGGTGCCGTGCGGGTTGATGTAGTCGATCGCCTCCGGGCCGATCCCGGAGCGCTCGAGCGCGAGGCGCATCATCGTGACGACGCCGAGCGAGTCGGGGCGGGGGGTGACGGCGTGGTAGGCGTCGTTCGTGTTGCCACCGGCGACCACCTCGGCGTGGATGCGCGCGCCGCGGGCCTCCGCGTGCTCGACCGACTCCAGCACGAGCACCGTCGCGCCCTCGGCGCAGACGAAGCCGTCGCGCGTCGCGTCGAACGGGCGCGAGGCCGTCTCGGGCCCCTCGCCGGGGCGCGGGGCGCCGAGTCCCTTCATGGTCGTGAAGCCGGCGATGATGAGCGGGTGGATGCAGGCCTCGCCGCCGCCCGCGAAGACGACGTCCGCGTCGCCGCGGCGGATCAGCTGGGCCGCCTCCATGACCGCGTGGGCGCCCGTCGAGCAGGCCGAGATGGGAGCCAGGTTGTGGCCGCGCAGGTTGAGCTCGACCGCGATCGCGCCGCTCGCGACGTCGGGCAGGCACTGCGGCAGGAACCACGGCGCGACCCGGTCCCAGCCGCGGTCGCGCATGATGTCGTGCTGCTCCATCATCGTGTGGAAGCCGCCGATCGCCGTGCCGAAGAGGACGCCGGCGCGCGTCGGGTCGTCCACGGCGTCGCCCGCGTCGGCGGCCGCCTGCTTGGCCGCGGCGAGCGCCAGCAGCACGTTGCGATCCATGCGCCGCGCCTCCTTGGCGCCGGCCACGGCGACCGGATCGAAGCCCTTGACCTCGCCCGCGACCCGGATCGGCATGTCGCTCGCGTCGAACTGCGTGATCTCGGCGATGCCCGAGCGGCCCGCCAGGAGGGCCTCCCAGGCGTCGTCGGCGGAGAGTCCCACCGGCGAGACGCTGCCGATGCCCGTGATCGCGATGCGTTGCATGCCAGGGGCGATCGTACCCGCTGTCGCGTTCGCGCCCGGCGGATCCGCCGGGCGGGCGTTCCACTAACGTTCGGCACATGACGGAGGAGGGCATCGACGCGCCTGCGCGCGTCCTGCTTGACGGTCTGCTGCGCGCAGTTGGACCGTCGAGCTACGAGCGACCGGCCGCCGAGGTCTGGCGGGCAGCAGCGACGGAGTTCGCGGAGGTGCGCCAGGATCGCCTGGGCAGCTCGTTCGCGACCGTGAACGCCGGCGGCGGACCACGCGTCGCGCTCGTCGGGCACATCGACGAGATCGGCCTCGTCGTCAAGCACGTCGACCCCTCCGGCGTGCTCTTCGTCGGCGAGATCGGCGGCTGGGACCCGGCCGTGCTGGTCGGCCAGCGCGTGACCGTGCGCACGGCCTCCGGGCTGATTCCCGGCGTCGTCGGCAAGGCCGCGCGCCACCTGCTCAGCGAGGACGAGCGCAAGCGCGTGCCCAAGGTGCACGAGCTCTGGGTCGACATCGGCGCGAGCGACGAGGCCGATGCCGCGAGCGCCGTGCAGATCGGCGACCCGATCGTGATGGCGGCCGAGCCCGTCGAGCTGCGCGGCCGCCGCCTCGCCTCGCGGGCGCTCGACAACCGCCTCGGCGCGCTCGTCGTGCTCGAGGCCGCGCGCCGTGCCGCGGCGTCCGGCGACCTGCGGGCCGAGGTCGTCGCGATCGCGTCGGTGCGCGAGGAGACGTCGTACACCGGCGCCCGCACGGCCGCCTACGCGGTCGACCCGGACATCGCGATCACGCTCGACGTGACGCACACCGACGACTACCCGAACAGCAACCAGGCGCGCGTGACCGGCTCGCGCTCGCTCGGCTCCGGGCCGTCCATCTCGCGCGGCGCGGCACAGCACGAGGGCGTCGCCCAGCGGCTGATCGCCGTCGCCGGCGACGCGGGCATCCCGTATACGCTCGAGGCCGACGGCACCGCCTCGTGGACCGACAGCGAGGCGATGCAGGAGGTTCGCGCGGGCATCCCGTGCGGCCTCGTGGGCATCCCGCTGCGCTACATGCACTCGCCGTCGGAGACCTGCGATCTACGCGACGTGGAGCAGGCCATCGATCTGGTTGCGCGCTTCTGCCGCAGCCTCGCACCCGGAGAGGACTGGACACAGTGACGAGCTATTCCGCCGCCGAGCAGGTGCTCGAAGAGGGCAAGCGCTACGCGCTCGACATCGACACGACGCACGGCCCGATCAACGTCGTGCTCGACACCGAGCTGGGCGGCCCGATCCCGAACTCGATCGCCTTCCTGGCCACGAAGGGCTTCTACGACGGCCTCTCGTTCCACCGCGTCGTGCCGGGCTTCGTGCTCCAGGGCGGGTGCCCGAACGGCACCGGAACCGGCAACCCGGGCTACGAGGTCGTCGGCACGCCCCCGCGCTTCTACGAGTACAAGACCGGCGATCTCGCGATGGCGAAGACGGCGGTCGCCCCGCCCGGCGCCTCCGGCTCGCAGTTCTTCGTGATCTCGGGCAAGAGCGGGGAGGGCCTCCCGGCCGAGTACGGCATCCTCGGGCACGCGCCCGACGAGGAGTCGCTCGCGACGATCAAGACGATCGACGCGCTCGGCCGCGGCGACGGCCCGCCCAGCGAGCCCGTCCGCATCAACACGATGAAGCTGCGCGAGCTCACCTGACGCTGAGAGACCGTCTAACGTGCGGTGACGGTCAGCGGCTTTGAGGAGAGCGTGATGGAAGGCGGATTCCCCTTCGGGATGTTCGGCGACCCGGGCGACATGCAGAAGCACCTGCAGGACATGGCAGAGCAGATGCAGACCGCCCAGAAGGTCGGCTGGGCCGACAACGCGATCAACCTCGCGGTGCAGATGACGGTCGCGAGCATCGCGCGGCTCGACCTCTCGGGCAAGCCCGAGGAGCAGGCCGCGCAGGTGCGCGATGCGATCCGCGTGCTCTTCCCCGAGGCGGTCATGCTCGTCCGCGAGGCGCGCGAGGGCCTGACCTAGCCCGAGCGGTCGAGCGGTGCGTCGTCCAGGCCGGCTCCCCCGATCGTGGCATTTGCGCCATTGCCGCCGGTTCGCGCCCTAGGCTTCGACGCATGAGCACTCCGATGTACCCCGTACGGCTTGTCGGCGGTCACGATCTCGAGCGCTCGCGCTTGACGGTCTTCTTCCGTCTCATCCTGCTGATCCCGCACCTCATCGTGCTCGTCGTCTACGGGATCGCGGCCGAGGTCGTCACCATCATCGCCTGGTTCGCCGCGCTCTTCACCGGGCGCGTGCCCGACGGCATGCACGACTTCATCGCCGGCTTCATCCGCTACGCCGGGCGCGTCTATGCCTACGGCGGGATCCTCGCGAACCCGTACCCGCCGTTCGGCTCCGGCGGGACCTATCCCGTCGACCTCGAGATCGACCCGGCCGTGGCCCAGAGCCGCCTGACGGTGTTCTTCCGCATCATCCTGGCGATCCCGTGCTGGTTCGTGATGAGCATCCTGCAGTACCTGTTCGAGCTGCTCGCGCTCGGCAACTGGATCGTCGCCGTGATCACGGGACGGGTGCCGAACGGCATGCAGAACCTCGGCATGTTCTGCCTCCGCTTCATGCTCCGCACGCAGGCGTACCTCCTGCTCGTCAACCCGCGCTATCCCGCCTTCGGGGACACGCCGGGCTCGCTGCCGCACGACGCCGCCGCGCTCCCGCCGCTGCCGTAGGGCGAGCGCGATCGGTCGCGGCTTCCGGGCCGCCGCCGGGTGAATGCGGCCCGGACACGTGCGTCGTCGACCCGGGCGCGCGTGGGCGTGTCGTAGAGGTCACCGCGGCGGCGCGACGGCCATCGCGCCTGCGATTCACCCGTCCGGGTGACTTGCCGGCAGGCCACGGCCGAGCCTACGTTGGCGCCATGAGCAGCACCTCCGACATGACCCGCTGGGCCGCCTACCGCGCCTGGTCGCGCTCGCTGCCCGTGCAGATCGCGACGATCCCCCTCGTCGCGCTGTCCGGCATGCACATCACGCACTCCGCCCTCGGCGGCCTCGCGTTCGGCGTCGCCGCGACGATCGTGCTCGCGATCCGGCTGCAGCTGAGCGAGTGGCGCCGGCGCCGCCGCGAGCACCGCGAGCACATCGCCCGCCTCGGCGAGTACTAGGCCGTCAGCTCGCGAGCGCGTCGACGAGCGCGGCGCAGGCCGTGCGCATGTCGTCGGCGCTGACCGTGCCGCGGTGCAGCACGACGTGCGTCGCGAGGCCGTCCGCCGCGGCCGCGAAGCCGCGCGCGAAGGCGTCGGGATCGGCGTCGTCGCGGAACGCGCCGACGCGCTGGCCGTCGCGCACGGCGTCGGCGATCTCGCGACGCCAGCCGTCGTAGAGGCGCACGGTCAGGCCTGCGAGCTCGGGGTCGCGCGCGGCGCGCGCCCAGAAGTCGATCCAGAGCGCGTGCGCGCGGGCGGCCTCGTCATCGGCCGGCGTCGCGGCCTCCGCCAGCGCGAGCAGCCGCTCGCGCGGCGTCTCGGCCGCGTCGCGCGCATGCTCGAGGCGCGCCCGGAACGAGCGCGAGGCCGAGCGCAGGACGTGCTCGAAGAGGTCGTCCTTGCCGTCGAAGTAGTAGGCGATCACGCCCGTCGAGACGCCGGCCTCGCGCGCGACGTCGCGGACCGTGGCGGCGTCGTAGCCGCTGCGCGCGATCACGCGCGCGGCGGCCGCGATCAGCTGCTCGCGGCGCTCCGGCTCGACGGACGGGCGCACCTCCCTAGACGGGCCAGGCCGTGACCGCGCCCGGGCCGCGCTTGCGCAGCTCGTTGACGATGACCATGCGCTGGATCTCGCTCGTGCCCTCCCAGATGCGATCGACGCGGAGGTCGCGGTAGAGCCGCTCGCACGGGTTCTCGCGCATGTAGCCGCGCCCGCCGAGCACCTGCACGCAGCGGTCGGCGACGCGCCCGGCCATCTCGCTCGCGTACAGCTTGACCTGCGAGGCCTTGGCGTGGATCGTCTTGCGGTCGATGCCGGTGCCGCACTCCCAGGCGACCTGGTAGGTCAGCGCGCGCGTCGCGGCGATCTCGACCGCGCAGTCGGCGAGCGGGAACGAGACGCCCTGGTTGTCGATGATCGGGCCGCCGAACTGCACGCGCTCCTGGGCGTAGGCGAGCGCCGTCTCGAGCGCGCGCTCGGCGCCGCCGAGGCAGCGCGCCGCGATCATCAGGCGCTCGTCGGTGAACCAGTCCTTGGAGAGGTCGTTGCCCTGCCCGGGCGCGCCGAGCACCTGGTCGTCGGGGACGAAGCAGTCCTCGAAGACGTACTCCGGGTGCTCGAACGCGAACGTGTGCATGTACTTCGGCCGGCGCGTCTCGCGCACGCCGGCGGCGCTCGAGTCGACGAGGAAGCAGGTCTGGCCGTGGCCCTCGGCCTCGGCCACGACGATCAGGTAGTCGGCGATGTCGGCGTCCGTCACGAACCACTTCTCGCCGTTCAGGCGCCAGCCGCCATCGGCGCGGGTCGCCGTCGTCGCGAGCGTCGCGACGTCGGAGCCGGCGCCGGGCTCCGTGATGGCGTAGGCGTAGCGGCGCTCGCCGCGGCACTCCGGCTCGAGGAAGCGCGCGCGCTGCGCCGGCGTGCAGTGCTCGAGCACCTGCGCGGGGCGCCAGACGCAGGCCCAGAGCGCGTTCGTGACGCGGCCGAGCTGCTCGAGCGCGATCACCTGCTGGAGGATCGAGAAGCCCTGCCCGCCCCACTCGGCGGGCATGTTCATGGCATTCAGCCTGGCCTCGAGCACGGCCTCGCGGATGCGGCCGTAGCTCGCCATCGAGAGCGCTCCCGCCTCCTCGGTCTCGTGCTCGAACGGGATCAGCCACTCGTCGCAGAAGCGGCGCGAGCGCTCGCGGATCTCGATCAGGTCGGGGCTCAGGCGCAGGTCCACGGTGGCCTCACTCGTTCGGGGTGGGAGTCGGGCCGTCGGCGAGCGCGACGCGCGCGTCGAGGGCGATGGCGCCGTGCGGCGTGACGAGCAGCGGGTTGACCTCGAGCTCGGCGATCTCGGGGTGGGCGGCCATCGCGGCGCCGAGCGCGACGACCGCGCGGGCAGCGGCCGCGACGTCCACGGCCGGCCTGCCGCGCACGCCGTCGAGCAGGGGGGAGGCGCGCAGCGAGCGCAGCAGCCGCTCGGCGCCGGCCGCATCGAGCGGCGCGAGCGCGAGCGCGGTGTCGCGCAGCGTCTCCACGAGGATCCCGCCGAGACCCACGAGCACGACGGCGCCGAAGCGCGCATCCCGCGTCGCGCCGACGACGAGCTCGACGCCGTCGCGCACGTCCGCGGTGCGCTCGACGAACAGCAGCTCGGGCGCGAGCCGCGCTCGCATGTCGAGCGCCGCCGCGCGCAGGTCGGTCGCGTCCGCGAGCCCGACGCACACGCCGCCGGCGTCCGACTTGTGCACGAGGCGCGCGTCGACGGCCTTGAGCGTGGCCGGGTAGAGGCCGAGCTCGTCGGCGAGCGCGACGGCCTCGTCGGCGTCGCGCGCAGGCCCGCCCTCGCCGTAGGGGATGCCGGCCGCGAGCAGCAGCGCGCGCGCCTCGACGTAGCCGGGCGCGCCGCTCAGGGGCTCGGCCGTCGCGGGCTGCGCGAGCGCCGCCTCGGGCGCGGGCGTGGCGAGCGCTGCGCAGGCCCTCGCGGCCTGCTCGCTGCGCTCGTACGCCGCGAGGCCGTGAGCGCGCAGGTCGGTGCCCTCGCCGACCGCGTCCGCGAACAGCGAGTGGACGACGAGCGGCCGGTCGAGCTCGCCCTGCAGGGCGGCCAGCGCGGTCGCCTCGCGCGGCTCGTCCGTGCGGTACTCGTCGCTGTAGAGCGCGTAGCCGCCGAAGTAGCCCGAGAGCAGGACCGCGTCCACCTCGCCGGAGGCGAGCACGCTGCGGGCGATGCCCGTGAACGAGGCGAGGCCGTCGGCGCCGTCGATGATGTCGATCGGGTTGCCGATCCCGCCGGCCTGCAGCAGCTGCGGCTCGATCTGCGCGACGAGCGCGGACGAGAACGACGGCACCTCGAGGCCGTTCGCGGTCAGCAGGTCGGCCGCGACGGAGCCATGGCCGCCGCCGTCGGCGATCACCGCGACGCGGCGGCCGCGCGCGCGCGGGGAGCGCACGAACGCGAGGCAGGCGTCCACGAGCTCGCCGGGCGAGTCGACGCGCACGATGCCGGCCTCGCGGCAGGCCGCGGCGATCACGGCGTCGCTCGAGACGAGCGCGCCCGTGTGCGAGGCCGCGCCGCGCGCGCCCGCCGCCGAGCGCCCGCTGTTGAGCAGGATCACGGGCTTGCGGCGCGCGGCGGCGCGGGCGGCCTCGACGAACGCGCGTCCGTCGGCCACGTCCTCGGCGTAGATCGCGATCGCGCGCGTCGGCTCGTGTCCGGCCAGGTGCTCGACGAGGTCGGGCAGGCGCACGTCGGCCTGGTTGCCGATCGACGCGAAGCGGGAGAGCCCGAGGCCGCAGCGCTCGAGCAGCATGCCGAGCTCGATCGAGAGATTGCCCGACTGCGAGATCAGGCCGACCGGGCCGGCCGGGTAGTCGTTGGACGAGACGTGGAACTCGGCGAGCGCGTCGTAGACGCCGATGCAGTTCGGGCCGAGCATGACCGCGCCCGCCTCGCGCACGCGCGCCACGAGCGCGCGCTCGCGCTTGCGGCCGGCCTCGCCCTTCTCGGCGAGGCCCGCGGTGATCACGATCAGCGCCCGCGCGCCCTGCGCGAGCGACTCCTCGACGGCCTGCTCGAGGCCGGCCTCCGGCACGGACACGACGACCGTCTCGACCGGCTCGCCGGCCTCGGCCAGGCTCGTGAGCAGCGGGTGGCCGTCGATCTCGCCGCCGCGCCGGTTGATCAGGTGCACGGGCCGGCGGTGCGCGCCCCGCAACGCATTGCGCGCGAGCCAGTTGCCCCACTTGCTCGGATCCGTCGAGGCGCCCAGCACGGCGACGGACGCGGGTGCGAAGAGCGGCTCGAGGTCGCGCGCCTCCGTCACAGCTCGCCCTTCGCGATCGCCCGCGAGATGATCAGGCGCTGGATGTCGGAGCTGCCCTCCCAGATCTCCTGCAGCTTGGCGTCGCGGAACCACTTCTCGACCGGGTACTCGCGCGAGTAGCCCCAGCCGCCGAGCGTCTGCACGGCAGCCCAGGTCGCGAACATGCAGGCCTCCGAGGCGTACAGCTTGGCCATGGAGGCGTGCGCCGTGACGCTCTCGCCGCGGTCGAAGGCCTCGGCGGCGCGCCACGTCAGGAGGCGCGCGGCGTCGATGCGCATCGCGACGTCGGCGAGCCGGAAGCCGACCGCCTGGTGCTCGACGATCGGCTTGCCGAACTGCACGCGCTCACGCGCGTACTGGGCGGCGTACTCGTAGGCCGCGCGCGCGATGCCGACGCAGCCCGAGGCGAGCACGATGCGCGACTTGTCGAACGTGCGCATGAGGCCGACGAAGCCCTGGCCGACATCGCCGATGCGGTTCTCGTCCGGCACGAAGGCGTCGTCGAGGAACAGCTCCGCGTTGATGATCCCGCGGTCGCCGAGCTTCGCCATCGGCTCGCCGAACGCCACGCCCTCGTCGCCGAGGCCGACGACGAAGGCCGTGATGCCGCGCGAGCGCGAGCCCGGCTCGGTCTGCGCGAAGACGATGTAGCGGTCGGCGATGCCGCCGTTCGAGACCCACGTCTTCTGGCCGCGCAGCCGGAAGCCGCCGTCGACGCGCGTCGCGAGCGTCGTCATGCCGGCGGCGTCGGAGCCGTAGTCGGGCTCCGTCGTCGCGAGCGCCGTGAGCGGCGGCCGCTCGCTGCAGAGCGGGCTCAGGAAGCGCTGCTTCTGCTCGTCGCTGCCCAGCTCGAGGATCGGCGCGGCGAAGAACCCGCCCGAGGTCACGAGCGCGCCGAGGCCGCCGTCGCCCCACGACAGCTCCTCGAGGATCAGGCAGTCGGTCACGAGGCTGTCGATCCCGCCGCCGCCGTAGGCCTCGGGGAGCATGTACGACGTCAGCCCGAGCGCGGCGGCCTTGTGCACCACCTCGAGCTGCGGCTGCAGGTCGGCGTCGTCGACCGCGCGCGCGATCGGCCGCAGCTCGCGCTCGGCGAACTCGTGCGCGAGCGCCGCGAAGTCGCGCTGCTCGTCGCTGATGGTGAAACTGATGCCGGACACGGCGCGCCTCGCTTCGCTGATAACTGAACGCTCGTTCAGTTTAGCCCGAGCGACGACCCGGGCGCAACGGGGAAGCACGCCGCGGGCCCTCGCCATGCCGCTGCGCTGCTCCCGCTCAGACCCCCCGCGTCACGCCGGTCGCTACGCTGGTGGCATGGCGATCGCGAGCGTGCGCACCGCGGAGGCGGGCGGTGGGCTGGACGAGGCCTCGTCGCTCGGCCTCGACCGCGACGCGCTGCTGCGCATCCTGCGCGCGCTGCTGCTCACGCGGCGGCTCGACGAGCGCGGCCACGTGCTCTTCAAGCAGGGCAAGCTGCCGGGCTCGTTCTACACCTGCAAGGGCAACGAGGCGGCGTCGATCGGCGTCGCGGCCGCGATGGCGCCGGACGATCTCGCCGCGCCGCTGCACCGCAACCTCGGCCTGCACCTCTACCGCGGCGTCGAGCCCTGGCGCGTGCTCTGCCAGTACATGGGGCGCATGGGCGGCACGACGAACGGCCGCGACTCCAACCTGCGCACGCAGGACGTCGGGGCCGGCATCGGCATCGTCGCCGGCCCCTCGCACCTGCCCTCGATCCTGCCGGTCGCCGTCGGCGCCGCGCTCGCGTTCCGCGTCCGCGGCGAGCCGCGCGTCGCGCTCGGCTGGGTCGGCGACGGCTCCTCGGCGAACGGCACGACGCACGAGTCGATGAACCTCGCGGGAGTCCGGCGCCTGCCCGTGGTCTTCGTGATCGACAACAACCAGTTCGCGTACTCCACCCCGACGCACCTCAACTTCGCGGCCGGCTCGCTGGCCGCGCGCGGGCCGGCCTACGGCTTCGAGGGCGTCGTCGTCGACGGCACGGACGTGCTCGCCGTCTACCGCGAGGCGCGCACCGCGATCGAGCGCGCGCGCGGCGGCGGCGGCCCGGCCGTGCTCGAGCTGATGACGATGCGCATGGAGGGCCACGCCGTGCACGACGACGCGGCCTACGTGCCGCCCGAGCTGATCGCGAGCTGGGCCGAGCAGGATCCCGTGCGGCGCTTCGTGGCCTGGATGCGCGAGCACGCGCAGCTCGCCGACGACGAGCTCGACGGGCTCGAGCACGACGTCGAGGCGGAGATCGCAGCCGCGGTCGAGCGCGCCGAGGCGAGCGCCTGGCCCGATCCCGACACGCTCGAAGATGGCGTCTACGCAAGCTGACGAGGCCGAGCGCGCCGCGACGCTGCGCGCGCTGCCGCCCTACCGCCCGTGGTTCTACAACCTCGTGCGCGGCT
>DASXXY010000048.1:0-12459 GCA_036502805.1 Gaiellales bacterium
GCGAAGAGGCGCGCGTAGTACGACGTGTCGGTGAAGCCGGGGATCGTGTTGACCTCGTTCACGAGAACGCCGCCCACGGGCGACCAGAAGAAGTCGACGCGCGCCATGCCGCTCAGCTCGAGCGCGCGGAAGGCGGCGACGGCGACCGCGCGCACCTGCTCGGCGACGGGCGCCGGGATGTCCGCGGGCACGGCGAGATCGGAGCCGCCGACGTCGTACTTGGCGGAGTAGTCGTACCACTCCGCGCCGGTGAGGATCTCGCCGACGGCGGAGGCCACGGGGCGGTCGTTCCCGAGCACGCCACACTCCAGCTCGCGGCCGGCGACGAACTCCTCGACGAGCGCCTTCTCGTCGTGGCGGTAGGCCAGCTCGAGCGCATCGGCGAGCTCTTCGGGCGCGTGCACCTTGCTGATGCCGACGCTCGAGCCGAGGTTCGCGGGCTTGACGAAGACCGGCCAGCCGAGCTCCGCACCGACGCGCTCGACGACGCGCGGGTCGAGCGGATCGTCGGCGCCGTGGCGCAGGACGAGCGACCGGGCGACCGCGATGCCGGCGTCGCGCAGCACGGCCTTGCAGAACGCCTTGTCCATGCTCGCGGCCGAGCCGAGCACGCCGGCGCCCACGTAGGGCAGGCCGATCGTCTCGAGCAGGCCCTGGATCGTCCCGTCCTCGCCGAACGGGCCGTGCAGCACGGGGAAGACGATGTCGATCGGGCCTGCGGGCGAGCCGTTCGCGCCGACGAGCGCGCCGCCACCGCCGCCGGGGACGAGCGACGTGCCGGCGCCGCCCAGCGCGAGCTCGGCCGGGAGGGCGCCCTCGGCGGCGGCCGTGAGCGCCGCGACGCCGTCGACGACCTGCCAGCCGCCGGCAGCGTCGATCAGCAGGGTGACGACGTCGAACTGCGCGGGGTCGAGGGCCGCGATCACGGAGCGCGCCGACGCCAGCGAGATGGCGTGCTCCGACGAGCGGCCGCCGGCGACGACGGCGATGCGGATGCGCTCGCTCACGGGGTCGTCGTCGTGTCCGTCGGGACGTTCTGGCTGAGCTTCCCGACGGTGAGCGTGACGACGAACGGCTTCACGTTCGTGCCCTCGATGTCCTGGTCGAGCACGAGGCCGTCCTGCGACGGGTCGGTGACCGTCTCGTCGTAGGTCACGCGGTACTTGACCTTGAGCCCGTCGAGGATTCCCTGGGCCTCGTCGAGGCTGCGGCCGCGCACCGACGGCACGTCGATGGTGCAGGGGCTGTTGGCGAGATCGAAGCCGATCGCCTTGCCCTTCTGCACGGCGGTGCCGGTCGGGGTGCCCTGCTTGGCCACGGAGCCCACGTCGACCGTGTCGGAGCAGCGCGCGCCCGGCGGCTCCTTGACGATCAGGCCGGCCCCCGCCAGCGCGGCGCGCGCGTCGGCCTCGGTCTTGCCGACGAGATTCGGCACCTGCACGGACTCCGGCCCGGTCGAGACCCAGTAGGTCACGGTCGAGCCGACGGCGGTCTTCACGCCGGGCGCCGGCTCGGACTTCGTGATCTTGCCCTTGGGCACGCTGTCGCTGGCCTCGGACTGCTCGCTCGACTTGAAGTCGGAGCCGAGCGCCGTCTGCGCGTCCGCCGCCGTCAGGCCGACGATGTTGGGGATGGGCTTCTGGCCGCGCGAGACCTTCAGCAGCACGGTGTCGCCGTCGTGCAGCACCTGCCCGGCGGCCGGATCGCTCGCGACGACGACGCCCGCGTCGTCGTTGTTGTCGCGCACGCGCTGGCTCTTCGGCTGCAGGTGCAGGCCGTAGCCCTTGAGCGCGGCCGAGGCCTCGGAGTACGACTTGCCCGTCAGGTCCTCGAGCTTGCGGCTCGTGACGGGGGTCGAGGTCTGCGTCGTCGTGCCCGTCGTCTGCGCCGTGGTCGGCGAGTCGCCGCCCGAGCCGACGCCGAGCGCGAACGCCGCAAGCGCGCCGACGGCCAGCACGAGCAGCAGCACGAGCAGCCACGGCCAGCGCGAGCGCTTGCCCTGCTCCGGGCCCGGCGGCGGCTTCTCGCCGCTCAGGATCGGCGTCGCCGCCGCCCGCGGGGCGATGCGCGTGGCCTCGGCGGCCGGCACGAACTCGGTCGGCTCGTGCGGGACGGCGGCCATCATCGCCGTGGCGGCGACCGGGACGAGGCCGCGCCGCACGCGGTCGAGGTCGGCGGCGAACTCGTCTGCGCTGCCGTAGCGCTGCGTGGGCTCCTTGAGCATCGCGTGGGCCACGACCATCGCGAGCGACTCCGGCACGAGCGGGGCCAGCGAGCGCAGCGGCGGGGCCTCGTCCGAGACGTGCTGCATCGCGATCGCGACGGACGAGTCGCCCTCGTAGGGCACGCGCCCGGCGAGCATCTCGTAGAGCACGACGCCGAGCGAGTAGATGTCCGTCTGCGGGCCGACGGTGCGGCCGCGCGCCTGCTCGGGCGAGAGGTACTGGGCGGTGCCGACGATCGAGCCGACCTCGGTCATCTGCGGATCGCCGGCGTGGGCGATGCCGAAGTCGGTGACCTTGATGCGGCCGTCGTCGCCCACGAGCACGTTGTGCGGCTTGACGTCGCGGTGCACGACGCCGTGCTCGTGCGCGTAGCGGAGCCCCGCGAGCACCTGCATCGCGATCGCGATGGCACGCTCGGCGGGCAGCGGGCCGTCCTTCTGGATCACCTGCTTGAGCGTACGCCCCTGCAGGTACTCCATCGCGATGTAGGGCCGGCCGTTGGCCTCGCCGCGGTCGTACACGGCGATGATGTTCGGATGGTTGAGCCGCGCGGCGGCCTGCGCCTCGCGCCGGAACCGCTCGACGAACTCGCCGTCCTCGGCATAGCGCTCGGCCATCACCTTGAGCGCGACCTTGCGGCCGAGGCTCGAGTCCTCGGCCAGGTAGACCGTCGCCATGCCGCCCACGCCGAGGCGCCCGAGCACGCGGTAGCGGCCGTCGAACGGCTGGCCGCGCTCGGTGTCGTCGCCGGTCATTGGGTCATTCTTCCACGGCGCTGCTGCGCGCCCTGCCCCGTGCCAGACCGCACTTGGCCCGCGGTGCGCATGCACGGACGCCGTTCACGAGGACGCATCGAGCACGGCCTTCATGACGTCGCGGGCGATCGGGGCGGCCGCCTGGCCGCCGTACTGCTTCGTGCGCTCGACGACGACGGCGATCGCGACCTGCGGATCCTCGGCCGGCGCGAAGGCGATGAACCAGGCGTCGAGATCGCCGTTCACGCCCGTCTGCGCGGTGCCCGTCTTGCCGGCGATCTGGACGCCCGGGATCTGCGCCTCGCGTCCCGTGCCCTCGTCCACGACGTGCTTCATCATCTCGGTCACGGCGCTCGCGGTCGACGCGCTGAAGGCGCGGCTGAGCGGCTCGTTGTGACGCTCGTAGCGCAGCGTCCCGCTGGGCGAGCGCACGCGGTCGACGAGCGTCGGGCGCATCACGACGCCGCCGTTCGCGAACGCGCCGGCGACCATCGCCATCTGCATCGGAGTGGCGACGAGGTTGGCCTGGCCGATCGCGGTGCGCGCGGGGTCGATGGGCGCGTTCGGCGAGAGCAGATGGCTCGTCCCCGAGCGCACGGTGCCGGACGCCGCGAGCTGCTCCGTCGGATAGTCGAGCGGCGGGATCGAGTAGAAGCCGAGCTTCTGCAGCGCGCCGGTCAGCGCCGGGCAGCGGGCGCGCGCGTTGCAGAGCGCGCTGCCGAGCCCGGCGAAGACGCTGTTGATGGAGTGCGTGAGCGCGTCGGTCAGGTTCGTGCGGCCGAAGCGCTCGCCGGAGTCGTTGTAGATCCGCCGGCCGTACTCCTCGAAGTAGCCGGGATCGTTGAACGTGCTCGTCGGCTGGTACTTGCCGCTCTCGAGCGCGAGCGCGGCGATCACGGGCTTGATCGAGGAGCCCGGCGGATAGAGGCCCTGGGTGGCGCGGTTGACGAGCGCGCTGCCGGCCTTCGGGAGCGAGCCCTGCACGGCCTTGTTGGGGTCGAAGCTCGGCCACGAGGCGCTCACGAGCACGCGGCCCGTGCGCGGCTCGAGCGCGAACACGGCGCCCGGCTTGCCGGTCGCGGCGAGCGCGCTCATGGCCGTGCGCTGCGCCGCGGGCAGCAGCGAGACCTGCACGTCGTCGCCCGTCACCGAGCCGCCCGCGAGCGAGTGCAGCTCGCTCTGCAGCGCGCCGCCGAGGTCCGTGTGCGCGCCCACGAGGTAGTCGTTGGCGGAGCGCTCGACGCCCGCGCGGCCGTCGGTCGCGGACGAGTAGCCGATGATGTGCGCGAACATCTTGCGGGTCGGGTAGCGGCGCTCGTAGACGTGCCGCCCGTCCGCCGTCGTCTCGCCGCGGTTGATCGCGAGCTTCGTGCCGTCGGCGGCCAGGATCAGCCCGCGCTTGATCGAGAGCTGCTGCACGATCTGGTGGGCGTTGTCGCGCCGCGCGGCGAGCGACGACTCGGCCCAGAGCTGCCAGTACGCGGTGAAGCCGAGCACGACCACGAGGCCGAACGCGAGCACGGCGTAGACATGGCCGATCGCGCGATTCACGCGCGCGCCTCGCGGCGGGCGCGGTCCGAGATCGCGCACAGCAGCGCGAGCGCCACCCAGTTGGCGACGAGCGACGAGCCGCCGTAGGACACGAACGGCAGCGTGATGCCCGTGAGCGGCGCGGCGCGCACGATCCCGCCGACGATCAGGAAGACCTGGAGGCCGAGCGCGATCGTGAGCCCGGCGGCGAGCAGCTTCGAGAACCCGTCGCCCGCGAGGCTCGCGGTCTTGAGGCCCCGCTGCACGACGAGCAGGTAGACGAGCAGGAGCGCCGCGATGCCCGCGAGGCCGGTCTCGTTCGCGATCGCCGCGTAGATGTAGTCGGTCTGGATCGCGGGCACGACCGGCTGGCCGCCGTTCGTGAGCAGGTAGCCGCGACCGAGGCCCGTGCCGAACGCGCCGCCGTCGGCGATTGCGTAGAGCGCCTGGACGCTCTGGTAGCCGGCGCCGTAGACGTCGCGCCAGGGGTGCAGCCAGATGTCGACGCGGTCGGTCACGTGCGGAACGAGGCGGTACGAGACGTAGGCGCCGAGCACGAACACCGCGAGGCCGCCGACGACGTAGATGAGCCTGCTCGTGGCCAGGTAGAGCATCGCGAGGAAGACGCCGAAGAACAGCAGCGACGTGCCGAAGTCGTTCATCAGCACGAGCAGGGCGAGCGCGCCGCCGCCCATCAGGGCGAGCGGCAAGAGGTGCCGGAGGCGCGGCAGCGCGATGCCGAGCACACGCCGCTCGCGGCTCGCGAGCAGCTCGCGCTTCTCGCGCAGGAACGCCGCCATGAAGAGCACGAGGCCGAGCTTCGCGAACTCGCCCGGCTGGAACGAGAGGCCGCCGACGCGGATCCAGACGCGCGCGCCGTTGACGACCGTGCCCGTGACGTACGAGCTCACGATCGTGAGCGCGAGCGCGGCCAGGGACGCGATTCCGATCAGGTAGCGGTAGCGCTCCAGCGAGCGGTAGTCCGAGAGCACCGTCAGCAGCGCGACGAAGCAGAAGACGCCGACCGCGAGCCAGATCGCCTGGTCGCGCGCGCGCGTCGGGTCGAGCCGGTAGATCTCGACGATGCCGACGGCCACGAGCAGCCCGGCCGCGGGCAGCAGCACGGGGTCGGCGTCGGGCAGCGCGATCCGCAGCGCGACGTGCGCGACGCCGAGCAGGCCGAGGAAGGCCGCCGCGTAGGTCAGCGAGAGCGTCGAGACGACGCCCGAGCGCGCCACCAGCACGGACGTGAAGCCGACCGCGACCACGCAGGCCACGAGCAGGAGCAAGCCGAGCTCGCGATTGCGGCTCGAGCGCAGGCCCGCGGCGCTCACGGCTCGGTCTGCTCGAGCTTCGCGACGAGCGTGCGGGCGGACTCGCTGGAGCGCAGGGAGTGGTCGAAGAGGTGCCGCCGCTTCGTCGCCGGCAGCGTGGCGGCGGGGATGCGGCTGCGGTGCACGATCGAGAACAGCTTGACGCCGCCGCCGAGGTCGTAGGGCAGGCCCTGATAGATCGCGACCTTGCCGGTCGCCGGGTCGACGCCGACGAAGTGCGCCCAGCGGATGCCGATCAGCGCCGCCCAGACGACGCACAGGAGCAGCGCGGCGACGGCGCCGAAGACGCCGAGCCGCCGGACGCGGCCGCGACGGCGCACCGGCGGCCCGCTGCCGAAGCCCGTGACGACGGCGGGCACGGTGATCAGCGTCTCGCCGTGGCGCGGCAGCGCGACGGGCACGGCGCGCTGGGTGTACGGCTCCTCCGCCAGCGAGGGCACGCCGAGCGCGAGCGCCGTCACGGTCGTCGCCGGCTCGGGCGCGGCCTCGCCCGGCAGCTCGACGATCGGGAGCGTGCCGGTCGAGGAGCCGTCGTCGACCGGGATCGGTCCGGTCGCCGCGTCGTCCTCGACGGCCTCGGGCTCGGGTGCCGGCTCGTCCTCGTCGCTCTCGAGGCGCAGCGCGACGGCCGTGACGTTGTCCTCGCCGCCGGTCGCGTTGGCCGCGTCGACCAGCGCCTTGACGGCGCCGCTCAGCGTCGGCTGCTCGCGCAGTGTCTCGGCGATCGCGGCGTCGTCGACGAAGCCGCTGAGGCCGTCCGTACAGAGCAGGATCACGTCGCCCGAGCGCGCGGGCATCGTCCACGTGTCCACGTCGATCTGCCAGTCGGCGCCGAGCGCGCGCGTGATCACGGAGCGCTGGGGGTGCTGCGCCGCATCCTCGGGCGCGAGCGCGCCGGCCTTGACCCACTCCGCGACGAGCGAGTGGTCGTCGGAGAGCCGCGTCAGCACGCCGCCGCGCCAGAGGTAGGCGCGCGAGTCGCCGACGTGCGCGAACGCGACCCCGGTGCGGCCGACGAGCGCGGCCGTGACGGTCGAGCCCATGCCGGACGCCCGCGGGTCCTCGGTCGCGCGCTCGGCGACGCGGCGGTTCGCGAGCCGGACGGTGGCGGCGAGGCGCTCCTCGTCGGTGCCCTCCGCGACGAGCTCGCCGAGCGTCTGCACGGAGATCCGCGACGCGAGCTCGCCCGCGAGCGCGCCGCCCATGCCGTCCGCGACGGCGAAGAGCGGCGCCTCGGCGTAGTAGGCGTCCTCGTTCTTGCGCCGGACGCGGCCGGCATGGGTTGCGGTTGCGGACTCGACGATGCGCACGGCTACTCCTCGTAGCGCAGCTCGGTCTCACCGATGCGCAGCTCGTCGCCGGTTCGCAGCACGTGCTCCCCCGCCAGCGGCGCGCCGCCGACGAACGTGCCGTTGGTCGATCCCAGATCGCGCACCACGCGCGCGCCGTCGCGCACGAGCACCGCGCTGTGCTTGCTCGAGGCGTAGGGATCGCCCTCGAGCACGACGTCGTTCTCGGCCGCGCGCCCGAAGGCCACGTCCTCGTCCAGCCGCACGAGCGTGCCCGGCGGGTAGATCGGGCTCGAGAGCACGACGAGCCGCGGCCCGAGGAGCACGTCCGGGGCGTCCGCGCGATGCGACGTGATCTCGGTTCCCGAGCCGATCTCCGGCACCGCGCGCAGGTCGCGCGCCTGGATGCGCAGCACGCGCCACACGAACAGGAAGAGGAGGACGATGAACCCGGCCTTGAGTGCGAGCAGGAGCTGGTCGCTCACGCGCCGCACCCGACGCCGGCGCTCATCTCGTCCGGCGCTCGAACGTGAGACGGCTGTTGCCCAGGGTGATGCGGTCGCCGTCGGCGAGCGGGTGCTCGCGCACGCGCCGCCCGTTCACGATCGTGCCGTTGGTCGAGTCGAGGTCGATCAGGACGACGACGGGGCCGCGCCTGCGGATCTCGGCATGCCGCCGCGAGACGTTGCGGTCGTCGAGCACGATCTCGCAGCTCGGCGCGCGCCCGATCTGGACGACGCCGCCCTCGATCGGCGTGCGCTGGCCGTCGTGCACGATCACGAGCTCCTCGCGCTGGTCGGCGGGCGTGATCATCGTCGCGTCCGAGGGCGGGTCGAACGACGGCGGCTCGAACGCCATGGGCGGCGGCACCGGCACGTCCGGCAGCGACGGCGGGGCCGCGGGCGGCGGGAACGGCGACGAGGGCACTGAGGGCACCGCGGGCACCGACGGCGAGGGCGGGTCCGGGATCGGCGCGAGCGCCGGCAGGTCGCCGAGCGGCGCGGCCGGCGACGCCGGCAGCGAGGGGACGTCCGGCGCCGAGGGCACGTCGGGCAGCGAGGGCACGTCCGGCAGCCGCGGCACGAACGGCGGCGGGGCCGGGACGGGATCGGGATCGAGCGGGAGCGGCGGGAAGCCGCCGGGCGGCCCGCTCTCGGCCGGGTCGGGGTCGAGCGGCGAGCGCACGACCGGGTCGGGCTCCGCCGGCTGCGCCGGGGGCGGCTCGGCCGGCGTCGCAGCGGGCGCCGGCGGGGTCTCCGCCGACGGCGCGGCCCCGAGGGGCTCCAGCTCGAGCGGCGAGTCGTCCTCGCGCACGAGCGCGGTCGAGATGCCGAAGATGCCGGTGTGCAACGACGACTCGGTCTCGAAGCGGACGCGCGGACGGGTCGGCATGACGTAGCCCGCACGGCGTGCGTGCTCGGCCAGGTAGCTCGCGAGCTCGTTGCGCAGCGACGCCTCGAAATCGGCGAAGCGCGTGCGATCGCGCGGGCTCAGGTAGATGGTGTACTCGTTCGGCGCGTAGGTCTGGGTGACCGACACGACCTTGCCCTCCTCGAGCTCCTTGGCGAGCTTGCGTGCAAGCTCGACCGGAGCCACGCTGGCGCGGAAGAGGCGGCCAACCGACCCTTCGACGACCCGCTCGAGTCGGCTCTCGATGCTGCGCAGGATGCCCAACTTACTCCCCTGCCGGTACCGGCTTGCCGGCCGGCGCGTCGCCTTCGGGCGCCCGTACGCCCAGCGCCAGCAGTATAGCCACGGCCCAGATGGCCACGACCGAACGACCCGGCTGCTCGGGTGCGCCGCCGGCGAGCGCAGGCAGCAGTGCCTGCCCTGCCAGCAACGCCGCGAGCCAGGCGCTCATGAACAATCCCCGGCGCGACGCGCCGAGGACGTGCGGCAGTGCGACGGCCGCGATCGACCAGGCCGCGCTCTGCAACAGGAGTGGCGCGCCGACGCCGTGCAGGGCGCTGCGGCCCACGGTGGCGGCATCGGCGCTGCCGGCGAGGCCGCCCGCGAGCGGCACCGCCGTCCAGAGCGCGATCGCGAACGGGCCGGCCGCGCCGGCGAGCGCGCGCCCGGGGACGCTGCGCAGCGTGCCGGCGGCGAGCACGTAGAGCGGCCACAGGAGCACGGCCGCGAGCGCGGGCGCGAGCGCGGGCAGGAGCGCCCTGCGCCCCGCGCGCACGCACGCGATCAGCCAGGCGCCGCCGGCGATGGCCGCGCACCACGCGAGGCCGGACGAGACGTCGCCGAGCGCCGGGACGCAGACGGCGAGCGCGAACGCGCCGGCGAGCCACGGCGAGGCGAGCGCGAGCGCGGCGCCCGCGAAGGCCAGCGGCAGCACGAGGCCGGCGGGCCAGAACGGGAAGGCGCCGAGCACGGCTGCGATGGCGATCCCCGCGCAGGCGCTGCCGGCGGCCAGGCGCAGCGCGCGCAGCACCGCCGGGGCGGGCAGCGCGAAGCCGCAGCGGGAGATGCCCTCGGCGAGGCCCGAGAGATCCACGTCGAGCCGGGGCAGCGAGACGGCGGGCAGCGCCGGCAGGCTCGGAAGCGCCGGCAGGGCGCGCAGCGCGGGGCGCGCCGCTGCGGACGGCCCGCGGCGCGGGCCGCGCGGGCCGCGCGGGCCGGACGTGCGCGGCGGGCGCTCACCCGCCGGGCGCTCGATCGTGTCGGCGGCCGCTGCCAGGACGCGCGCGAGCGCGGCGGCGCTCGGCCGTCGGCGCGGCTGCGACTCGAGCGCGCGGGCGCACGCGCCGCTGAGGGCGCGCGGCAGGTCGGGGCGCAGGTCGGCGAGCGAGCGCGGCGGGTGCTTGTGGCGCTCGCGCAGCTCGTCCGGGGTGCGAGCCCGGTAGGGGTTCGCGCCGGTCAGCGCCTCGTAGACCATCACGCCGACCGCCCAGACGTCCGTGGCCGGCGACGGCCGGCCGCCGAGGCACGTCTCGGGCGCCATGTAGGAGAGCGTCCCGAGCATGCGGTCGTCGACGGTCGCGTCGGGCTCGTCGAGCGTGGCGATGCCGAAGTCGAGCACGCGCACGGTGCCGTCGCGGCCGAGCAGGACGTTGGCCGGCTTGACGTCGCGGTGCACGACCCCGTGCTCGTGTGCGTGCGAGAGCCCGGCGCACACGGCGGCGGCGACGCGCAGCAGCGCCGGGTCGGCGAGCTGCCCCTGGCGCAGTGCGCCCGCGAGGTCCATCCCCTCGACGATGTCGGAGGCGATGTAGACGTACTGGCCGTCCTCGTGGACGCTGCGCAGGCGCACGACGTTCGGATGCCGCAGCTTGCCGGCGACCGACGCCTCGCGGCGCGCGCGCTGGCGCAGCGTCGCGTCGTGCGGGATCGCCTTGAGCGCCACGATCTCCTGGCGCTCGAGGTCGAGCGCGCGGAAGACCGTGCCGGTCCCGCCCACGCCGAGCACGCCGTCGATCCGGAAGCGGTCGCAGACCACCCCGGAGGGGAACAGCGCGGGGCCGTCGTGACGAGCGGCTTCGGCCATCAGGAAGCCGCTCGGGGAGAGGCTGTGCGTGGGAGATCGAGTGGTAGTATCGGCGCGTCCTGCAAGGGCTCTGACATCCGGAGCGGCCACACGTCGACGTCCTGTCGCCGTGCGGCGTGATCGTCGTTCGCCAGGGGAATCGCGCTGTCCTTCTTCGAAGAGTTCGATCTCGACGACGGCCCCCAGACGGAGGAGCATCCGCCGGCGTCCGCGCGCGGCAGGCGCGGGGGCGGGGGCGGGGCCGGCAACGGGCCCGACATGCGGCGCATCCTGCCGCTCGTCGGCGTGGTCGTGCTCGTGCTCGTGCTGGGCTTCGTCGTGCTCGGCTCCTGCGGGGGATCGTCCAAGGCCGACGCGTACCGCAACTACGTGCGCGACGTGAACGCCGTCGCCGACCAGTCGAAGGCCGACGCGAAGACGCTCGACGCCGCGCTCTACAACCAGGAGCTGACGCCCGACCAGGTCACGGCCAAGGTGCGCAGCCTGGTCTCGCGGGCGCAGTCCACGGAGACGACCGCCGCGGCGCTGAAGCCGAACGGCGAGATCAAGAAGCAGGATCTCCAGCGCTTCCTGCTGCAGTCGCTGCAGTACCGCGTGCTCGCGCTCAACGATCTCACGACCGCGCTCAAGTCGGCGCTCGGCGGCGCGGCCGACGTGCCCGCGACGCAGGAGCAGCGCGAGCTCGTCGCCAACGCCTACGGCGAGCTGATCGCCTCCGACGTGATCTACGCCGCGAGCTTCCAGCGCCCGGTGCAGAACGTGCTCAGCAGCGAGAAGGTCACCGACGCCGCGATCACGGCGTCGAAGTGGAGCCTCTCGCCCGAGCTCGCGAACCCCGACGCCAACGGCAACGGCCTCTGGATCCAGTCGGTGCGCGGCGCCGGCAGCGCGACCGGCTGCCCGGACGGCCCGATCGGCACCTCGATCCAGTCCGTGACGACGAACGGGCACGTGCTCACGCCCGGCTCGACCGTCACCACGGTCAAGCTCAAGATCGGGATGACATTCATCGTCAAGGTCGAGAACGGCGGCAACTGCGTCGTGCGCGGCATCAAGGTGCAGCTCACCGAGGGCAACGAGCGGACGCTCTCGCACCTCGTCAAGTCGCTGCTGCCGAACGAGGTCGACACCGAGTCGTTCCCCGCCGTCGGCAACCCGGGCGAGGCCAAGGTCGACGTCACGGTCTCGCCGGTGCAGGGCGAGTCGAACAAGGCGAACAACGTCGCCACCTACCACGTCGTCTTCCAGTCCTAGTGTCCTGAGTCGGAGCTAGGCGGGCATGAGCGCCGATCGACTGCTCGCCATCGCCGCGCTGGCGATCGCGGTCGCGGCAGTCGGCCTCGCGCTCTACGTGGTCGTCTGGATGCGCCGTGTGCGCGGCGCGCAGCGCGCGTTGCTGTCGGGCGCACCCGTGGCCGACCTCGTCGAGTTCGCGGTCGGCATGCAAGCCCGGCAGGAGATCGTCGAGGCGCGGGCCGACGAGCTCGCGGCGCTCGTCGAGCGCGCGCGCGGCGATGTCGCGGCGGCGCTCCAGCGCATCGGCCTGCAGCGCTTCGACGCCTACGACGGCGCGGAGGGGCTGCAGTCGACCGCGCTCGCGCTGCTCGACGACAGCGGCAACGGCGTCGTCGTGAGCACGATCCAGGATGCGGGCAGCGCGCGCGTCTACGTCAAGCGCGTGCGCAGCGGGGCCGCCGACGACGTCGCGCTCGCACCCGAGGAGCTGGCCGCCGTCGCCGCCGCCCGGTCGCGGCCCTGAACACCGCTCCCCGAGCGGCTTCCGGGGCGTGTCGGCGACCGCCGCTCTGGTACCGTGCAGGCGGCGGACCGGAG
>DASXXY010000049.1:0-4814 GCA_036502805.1 Gaiellales bacterium
GGGCCGTGCCGCAGGTCGGCCGCGCTGAAGCCCTCGGCCCACAGGCCGGTGACCTCCTTGAGCTTGAGCGCGGCCTCGAGCGCCGTCGCGTAGGCGTAGCCGCGCGCGATGCAGACGGCCGCCTCGGCCCCGAGCAGCGAGCTCGCGGCCGCCTCGACGAGCTCGCCCGGCAGGCCCGCCGCGGCGGCAAGCGCCTCCGGCAGGGCCGTGAGCGGCGCGGCGAGGTCGCTCGCGCCGAGCGCGCGGGCGAGCTCGGCGATCGCGGCCAGCGCGGTCGTGAACGTCTTCGTCGCCGCGACCGAGCGCTCCTCGCCCGCAGCCGTGACGAGCGCGTGTCCGACCGAGGCCGCGAGCGGCGAGCCCGCCTCGTTCGTGAGCGCCGCCGTGAGCGCGCCGCGCCCGGCGGCGAACCCCAGCGCGGCGACGATCTCGGGCGTCTGCCCCGACTGCGAGACGCCGAGGACGAGCGCGCGCGAGAGGTCGACCGGCGGCCGGTAGGTGGTGTACAGCGACGGCGCCGCGAGGCTCGCCGAGAGCGCGCAGCGCGCCTCGAGCAGGTAGCGGGCGTAGATCGCGACGTGGTCCGAGGTGCCGCGCGCGACGAGCACCACGCGGTCGAGCCCGCGCTCCCGGACGGCCGCGGCGAGCGCAGCCGCGGGCCCTGCGACGGCCGCCAGCGTGGCCGCCACGGCAGCCGGCTGCTCGGCGATCTCGCGGCGCATGGACGAGCTCATGCGGAGCCCGCGAGCAGGTCGAGCGCGAGCCTGCCGGCGCCGACCACGGCGCGCTCGGCGAGCACGACGATCCGGGCCTGCGGCGCGCCCTCCGCGATCCGCCGCCCGAAGGCGCCGTCGAGCGCGGGCGACCCCGCGAGGTGCACGCTCCCGGCGATCACGAGCTCGAACGGGCCGCTCAGCATCCCGAGCCGCCGGGCGACGCCGAGCACCTCGTCGGCGAGCGACCGCCCCTGCTCCTCGAGCAGCGCGAAGGCCACCGCGTCGCCCGCGGCCGCCACCTCCAGTACGAGCCGTGCGAGCTCGGCGCCGGGTTCGAGCGCGTGACGCTTGATCGACTCGAAGAGGTGGTCGAGATCGCTCACGGCAAGCGCTCGGCAAAGCACGCCGGCGAGCGCCGTCGCGGGTCCCGAGCACTCCCGCATGCGCGCGCAGGCCCAGAGAGCGCGCTCCACGATGTCGCCCGCGCCGCCCAGCTCGCCGAAGCCCTCCGCCATCGTGCGCGCCGTTGCTCCGGCGGCGTTGCGGCCCGCCGCGACTGCGCCGGTACCGGCCGAGGAGACGCAGCCGACAGGTCCCGAGGCCCCGGCGCGCAGCGCCGCGAAGGCGTCGTTCGTGACGAGGCGGCGGCCGCTCAGGGCGAGCTCGCCGAGCGCCTCGTCGAGGCGGATGTGATCGGCCGGCCAGTCGACGCCGGCGAGTGCGAACGCCGAGGCCGCGACGTCCCCGCGCGCGACGCCGGCCGCCCCGAGCGCGCGCTCGACTGCGATCCCGACGGCTGCGACGGCGCCGTCGAGCCCGACGTTCTCCCAGTTCGAGCTGCCGCCGCGGCCGCTGCCGAGCACCGCTCCGTCGTCGCCGAGGACGACCGCGTCCGTCTTCGTCGCACCGCCGTCGACCCCGATCACGGGGCCCCGGCGGTCAGCCATCGAGCAGCCCGAAGCGCCCGGCGTTGTCGCTGCGCAGCCGCTCCCAGACGCGCGGCGCGAGCGACGCGTCGGGGCCGAGCGGGTTCGTCACGAGCGCGAGCGTGGCGAGCGAGGCATCGCCGCTCAGCGCGGCCTCGATCGTGAGCAGCTCGTAGTCCTTGGCGCTGCGCACGAGTGCGTCCAGATCGGCACGCAGCGGGCCGGTCGGGAGCGCCGTCGCGCCGTGCCTGCCGATGCGCGCCGGCAGCTCGACGACGACGTCGTCCGGCAGGTTCGGGATGGCTCCGTCGTTGCGCACGTTGACGACCTGGGTCGAGCCGGCGTCGGCGTGGATGTCGGCCATCAGCGCGGCCGCCGACTCCGAGTAGTACGCGCCGCCGCGCTGCATCAGCTCCTCGGGCTTCTCGCGCAGCGACTCGTCGGCGTAGCGCTCGAGCAGCGCCGCCTCGATCGCCATGACCTGCGAGGCGCGCGTCGGCACGTGCTCCTGGTGGCGCAGCATCGCCGCGGTCTCGTAGTAGTAGATGTCGTAGTAGTTGGGCACGGCGCCGAGCATGGCGATCGTCTCGGGCGCGAACGCGGGGTCGTCCTCGCCCGCCGCCCGGTTCACGAGCAGCTCGCGGTAGCGGGCGAGCACCTCGGCCGTGCGCTCCTCGCCGCCGACGCGGAACCCCCGCGCCCACGAGAGGTGGTTGAGCCCGACGTAGTCGATCTCGACGTCGCCGAAGTCGCAGGCGAGCGCCTCGGCGACCTCGATCTGCATGTTCCACGGCACGTTGCAGAGGCCGACGACGCGCAGCGCGGTGTGGCGGCGCAGCAGCTCCGTGATCAGGCCCGCGGGGTTCGTGAAGTTGACGAGCGTCGCATCCGGCGCGCTGCGCTCGACCTCGCGCGCGATCGCGAGCATCACCGGGATCGTCCGCAGCGCCTTCGCGAAGCCGCCGATGCCGGTCGTCTCCTGGCCGATCAGGCCGAACTCGCGGCCCGTGAGCTCGTCGCGGTGGCGCGCCTCCTGGCCGCCCACGCGCAGCTGCGTGACGACGAACGCCGACCCGGCGAGCGCATCGGGCGCGTCGGCCGTCCAGCGTACGCGCAGGTTCGAGCCCGAGGCCTCGCACACGCGGCGCGCGAAGCGGCCGACGATCTCCAGCCGCTGCTCGTTCGGGTCGAGCAGCACGAGCTCGCTGACGGGGAGCCGGTCGCGTCGCCGCAGCAGCCCGTCGACCAGCTCGGGCGTGTACGTGGAGCCGCCGCCTACGACGCAGATCTTCACGGGACGGGAGCCTACGCCCCGCGCGGGAGCGCGGGCTCTAGCATCGCGTCGCGTGCCCGGCGAAGCGCAGATCGTGGTCTCGGCCCACTTCGACGACGCGGCGCTCTCGCTCGCGCACCTGCTGCAGCGCGCCGGGTCGAGCGCGACGGTCGTCACGGTCTGCGGCGGCGCTCCGCCGCCCGGGCGGACCGTCGGCGAGTGGGATGCGGAGGCCGGCTTCCGCGACGGCCGCGAGGCCGCCCGGCTGCGCGCGCTCGAGGACCGCCGGGCCTGCGCCGTGACCGGGGCGCGCCGCGTGCGGCTGCGCCACCGCGACGCGCCCTACCGCGAGCGCCGGTTGCTCGCGCGCCCGCTACGCGCCGCCGTCGAGCGGCTGCTGGACGGCGGCGGCGTGCTCTGGCTCCCGGCCGCCATCGGCGGCCATCCCGACCACCTCGACGTGCGCGACGCGCTGCTGCCGCTCGCGCGCGGGCTCCCACCTGCGCGCGTGCGCGTCTACGCCGACCTGCCGTACGCCGGCGAGAGCGGCTACCGGCTGCCCGCTGCGGTCGCCGCCGCGCTGCCCGGCCTGCGCCCGGCCGACGTCCGCATGCGCGGTGGCGCCTGGGAGCGCAAGCTCGCAGCCGTGCGCTGTCACGCGTCGCAGATCGCGCCGCTGCAGGCCCACGGCGCGCCCGGCCTGCTCGCGCGCGACGGCGTGCTCGCGCGCGAGCGGGCGTGGAGCGCGTCATGCGACCCCTTGGCAGATCCGCGCCGAGCCGTCATCCTGCAGCTATGACCGCGTTCCTGCCAGCCACGCTCCCCGCGCGTACGCCTGCGCTCGCCGACGGCGAGGTGCTGCTGTGGCGCGAGCGGCGCTCGCCGCCGTTCATGGAGGCGGCCTGCGCGGCCGCCGCCCTGCTCGTGCTCTCCGGCGTGGCGCTCGCGAACGTCGTCGTCACGCCGCTGCTCGTCGTCGCCGCCATCGCCGCCGTCCTGCTCGGCATGCGCGTCGCCGCCGGCCACTACCTCGAGGATCAGCTGCTGACCGACCGCCGCGCCGTCGTCGTCCCGCGCGTCGGCGAGGCCTACGGCCTGCCGCTCGGCGAGATCGACAGCGTCGAGCTGAAGGGCACGAAGGCCACGTTCAGCGGCGGCGGCCACCAGTTCCGCTTCGCGTTCGTGCGCAAGCACCGCGCCCTGCGCAAGGCGCTCGAGGACGGCGCGCCACACGTCTCGCTGGAGCAGCGCTGGGATCCGAACTGCGCCGGGTGAGGGCTGCGCTGGTAGCCGCGCCGTGTGCGCGGATCGCGATCGCAGCCGTGTCGGCCCTCTGTGCGCTTCCGGCGCTCGCCGGCGCGGCCGGGCTGAAGCCGTGCGCCGGCGGCGCGCGCTGCGGCTCCCTCACGGTGCCGCTCGTCGCGTCCGACCCCGCGGCCGGCACGGCGACCGTCGGCTTCGCGGTCTACGCGCACCGTCACGGCGCCAGGGCGCGTGACACGATCCTCGTCAGCGCCGGCAGCGACGGCGTGCCGACGACCGCCGCTCGCAGCGCGCTCCTGGCGCTGCTCGGGCCGCTGCGCGACCGCCGCGACATCGTGCTCGTCGACGCGCGCGGCAGCGGGCGCTCGGGCCGCGTCGGCGCGAGCCTCGACGCCTACGGCGCCGGCGCCGCGGCGGGCGACCTCGATGCCGTGCGCGCGGCGCTCGGGGTCGGCCACGTGGAGCTCTACGGCGCGGGCGACGGCGCGCGCATCGCGCTCGCCTATGCCGCGCGCTTCGGCGACCGGCTGCGCGCGCTCGTGCTCGACGGCGGCCCGCCCGCGACGCTCCTGAGCGGCGATGGCAGTGCCGAGGCGCATGCGCTCGCGAAGGCGCTCGGGCCGGGGCAGACCGTCG
>DASXXY010000050.1:0-11844 GCA_036502805.1 Gaiellales bacterium
GCGTCGAGGCTCTCGCCGAGCAGCACCGCACCGAGCAGCACCGCGACCGCCGGGTTGACGTACTGGTGGCTGACGACCGTCGAGATCGGCAGGTTGCGGAGCGCCCAGACGTAGGCGGAGAACGCGGCCGCGCCGGCGAACACGAGGTAGGCCAGCGCGAGCAGCGAGTGCGTGGAGGCCGCGGTCGGATCGAGCGAGCCCACGCCGTCGAGCAGCACGCCGGCGACGGTCATCACCGTCCCGGCGGCGAACATCTGGATCACGGCGCCGACGAACGGGTCGGCCGGCTGCGTCAGCCGGCGGCCGTAGAACGAGCCGGTGCTCCAGAACAGCGATGCCAGCACGGGCACGAACAGCCACGGGCTGTGCGTGCCCGAGCCGCCCGGCGAGAGCAGCACGACCACGCCGACGAGGCCGATGACGGCGCCTCCGATCGCCCCGCGGCCGATCCGCTCGCCGGCCAGCGCACGGTAGCCGACCACCCACAGCGACGTCGTGGACGCGAGCACGGCGGCGAGATTCGACGGTACGTGGGACTCGGCGAGCGTGACCACGCCGACGTCGCCCATCAGGATCCACACGCCGCTGACGATCGCGCCCCTGATCTCGGCCGGCGACGGGCGCGCCCCGAGCCGGCCGAGCGCGGCGAGGACGCCGAGCGTGAGCGTCCCGGCGAGCAGGAACCGCACGCCGCCCGAGACGAGCGGCTGCAGCGTCTCCACGGAGACGCGGATCGCCAGGTACGTCGACCCCCAGACGATGTAGAGGAGACCCATCGCCAGCAGCACGCTCGTACGCATCGCCGCATACCTTCGACGACTCGGCGCTGCCCGCGCGCCGATGGGCGAAGATGGGAGCGTGAATGCGAACCCGACGGTGCTCGTCGTCCAGCACGAAGCCGACTCCCCGCTCGCGGCGCTCGAGCCGCCGCTGGCCGCGCTCGGAGTCCACACGCAGACATGGCAGGCGCTCTCGCAGCCCGAGCCGCCTGCGGGCGAGTTCGACGGGTTGATCGTGCTCGGCGGCATCGTCAACCCCGACGGCACCGACGGCGACGCCCCGCTCGACCGCGAGCGTGAGGAAATCGCGGCCGCCCACGAGCGCGGCATCCCGGTGCTCGGCATCTGCCTCGGCGCGCAGCTCCTCTCGCAGGCCCTCGGCGGCAGCGCGCAGCGCATGCCCGTGGGCACGGGCGAGATCGGCTGGGTGCGGATCGAGCTCGACCCGGCCGCCGCCGACGACCTGCTGCTGATGGGCACGCCGCCGACGATGAGCGTGCTCGAGTGGCACAACTACGCCTGCACGCCACCCGCAGGCGCCGTGCGGCTCGGCCACAGCCCGGCCTGCGTGCAGGCCTTCCGCGTGGGCGCGACGAGCTGGGGCCTGCAGTTCCACGTCGAGGCGACGCGCCCGCTGCTCGAGGAGTGGACGGTCGCCGGCGCGAGCGAGCTCGAGGCGCGCGGCATCCGCCCCGCGGCAGTGCTCGGCACCGGCTCGCAGCGCGCGGAGCAGCTGCTGCTCGCGACGCGCATCGCCGACCGCTTCGCGCGCGCCGTGCTCGCCGCGGCCATCCCGGCCTGACGACGCGCCCTCGCGGCGTGCGATCATCGGGCGCATGGAGATCGTCCGCACCACGTGCCCGCGCGATTGCTACGACTCCTGTGGCGTGCTCGTCGCCATCGAGGACGGCCGCATCAAGCACGTGCGCGGCGATCCCGAGCACCACGTCGCGCGCGGCAAGCTCTGTCGCAAGTGCTCGATCGGCTACAACGGCGCGTTCCTCGACGCGACGCTGCGCCTGACGACGCCGCTGCGGCGCAGCGGCCCGAAGGGCGAGCGACGCTTCGAGGCGGTGGGGTGGGACGAGGCGATCGCCGGGATCGCGGCGCGGCTGAGCGCGATCACCGCCGAGCAGGGCGCGGCGAGCGTGCTCAACGCGCATTACACCGGCACCTGCGCGCTGATCGACACGGCCTTCCCGCAGCGCTTCTTCAACCGCCTCGGTGCGACCGAGGTGTCGCCCGACACGGTCTGCAACAACGCGGGCCACGTCGCGCTCGGGTACGTCTACGGCTCGAGCGAGGAAGGGTTCGACCCCGAGGCCGCGAGCGCGGCGGCATGCATCGTCGTGTGGGGCGCGAACCCTTCGGCGAGCGCACCGCACCAGCACGACCACTGGCTGCGCGAGGCGCCGGGGCACGTGATCGTGATCGATCCGATCCGCACGCCCAGCGCGGCCGCGGCCGACACGTATCTCCAGCTGCGCCCGGGCAGCGACGCGGCGCTCGCGTTCGCCCTTGCGCACGTGATCCGCCGCGACGGCCTCGCCGACGAGGCGTTCATCGCAGAGCACGTGCTCGGCTACGACGAGCTCGAGCCGCAGCTCGCGGCCTGCACGCCGGCCTGGGGCGAGGCTCAGACCGGCATTCGGGCGACGCTGATCGAGCACGTCGCCCACACCTACGCGCGCGGCCCGTCGCTGCTCTGGATGGGCCAGGGACTGCAGCGCCAGCCGCGCGGCGGCAACGTCATGCGCGCGATCGCGATGCTGCCGGCGCTGAGCGGCAACATCCGCAGGCCGGGCTCCGGCTTCCTCTACCTCAACGGCGGCGACTCGCGCGGGATCGACTTCGACTGGCTGAGCGGCGCCGAGCTCGCGCGCGCCGACGCGCCCGCTGCGATCAGCCAGATGGATCTCGCGGACGTGCTCGCCTCACCGTCGCGCAGCCGTGCGCTCGTGTGCTGGAACATCAATCCCGTCGCGTCGAGTCCCGAGCAGGCGGCGCTCAAGCGCGCGCTCGAGCGCGAGGATCTGCTGACGGTGGTGTGCGACCTCTTCCTGACCGACACGGCGGCCTACGCCGACTACGTGCTGCCGGCGGCGAGCTTCCTCGAGTGCGACGACATCCTTCCGCCCTACTTCCACCACACGCTCTCGGCGCAGGTCAAGGCCGTCGATCCGCCCGGCGAGGCGCTGCGCAACGCCGAGATCTTCCGCCGCCTGGCAGCCGCGATGGGCTTCGAGGAGCCCGCGCTGCAGGAGCCGGACGGCGCGCTCATCGAGCACCTGCTCGCGCCTTCGGGCATCGCCTGGGGCGAGCTCGCGCGCGCCGGCACGGTGCGGCTCTATCCGGAGCCCCGCGTGCAGTTCGCGGACGGCTTCCCGACCCCGAGCGGCAAGATCGAGATCGCATCTGCCCAGGCCGAGGCCGACGGGCACCCGCGCCTGCCGGAGCCGAGCGTGGACGAGCCCGCGCCCGCCGGCTACCTGCGCCTGCTCTCGCCCGCCTCGCCATGGCTCATGAACTCGACGTTCGGCAACGACGCGAAGCTGCGCAAGCGCATCGGCGCCGCCTCGGTCGCGCTGCATCCGCGCGAGGCGTCGAGCCGCGGCCTGCGCCGGGGCGACGAGGTGCTGCTCCGCAACGCCACCGGCGAGCTGCGCCTGATCGTCGACGTCACGGATGCCGTGCCGCCGGGCGTGGCCTACGCGCCGAAGTGCCGCTGGCCGTCGCACGAGCAGAACGGCGCCAACGTCAACGCGCTCAACCCGGGCGCCAAGACGGACATGGGCGAGAGCTCGGCAGTGCACGGCGTCCTCGTCGAGCTCGTGCCCCGGTAGCATCGCGCCATGCGTTCCTGCCGGACCTTCGTCGAATCGCTCGGGCTCCCGGGCGGCGATCTCAACGAGCTGCCCGAGTCCGGCAAGCGCTTCGGCGACGGCGCGCGCTACCGCGTCGAGATTCCCAGCTGCGAGGGGCCGCGCTGCCTCGAGGCGCTGCTCGCGACGGCCGAGCGCCTCGACGTGCGCGTGCACCGCGCCTCGCAGGGCTCGGGCGTGTTCATGCTGACCGACGCCGAGCTGGCCGAGATGGCGGCGATGGCGCGTGCGGCGAACGTCGAGATCAGCCTCTTCGCGCGGCCGAACGCCGCCTGGGACACCTCCGGCATGGCGCGCAGCCCGGCCGGCGGCTCCGTCGCCGCCGCCTCGCGCGGACAGGAGCAGATCGTCCAGGGCCTCGCCGACGCCCGCCGGGCCGCGGCGGCCGGCGTGCGCAGCGTGCTGATCGCCGACCTCGGGCTGCTCGACGTGTTCGCCGCGGCCCGCCGCGAGGGCTTCCTGCCGGCCGACATGCAGGCCAAGATCTCGGTGATGCTGCCCGTCGCGAATCCCGCGACGGCGCGCGCGCTCGTCGCGCTCGGCGCCGACACGCTCAACCTCACGACCGACCTCACGCTCGCGCAGATCGCGGCGATCCGCGCCGTCGTCGACGTGCCGCTCGACATCTACGTCGAGGTGCCCGACAACGTCGGCGGCTTCGTGCGCCTGCACGAGATCCCCGAGATCGTGCGCGTGGCGGCGCCGGTGTACCTCAAGTTCGGGCTGCGCAACGCGCCCGACGTGTACCCGGCGGGCACGCACCTCGAGGCGACGACGGTCGCGCTGACACGCGAGCGCGTGCGCCGCGCGCGGCTCGGCCTCGAGCTGCTCGCGCGCGAGTGGCCCGCGTGCGAGACGTCGGAGCTCGGCGCCGCCGGGCTCGCCCTGGTGCACGCGGGCACGTGAGCGCCGATGTCGTCACGTTCGGCGAGGCGCTCGTCGCGCTCGTCGCGGACGAGGGCCGCCCGCTCGTCGCGCCCGGCTCGTTCACGCCGTTCGTCGCGGGCGCCGAGGCCAACGTCGCGATGGGGCTCGCGCGGCTCGGCCGCTCGGTGTCCTTCGTCGGCCGCGTCGGCGCCGACGGCCTCGGGCAGATGGTGCGCAACGGGCTGCGCGGCGAGGGCGTGGATGTGCGCTGGCTGCGCGACGACCCGACCGCCCCGACGGGCGCCCTGGCGCGCGATCGCCGCCTGCTGCCGCCGGCGGAGGTCGTGTACCTGCGGCGCGGCTCGGCCGCCTCGCAGCTCGGTCCGGCGGACATCGCCGCCGCCGGCGAGGCGATCGCCGGGGCGCGCTGGCTGCACGTGACGGGCATCACGCCGGCGCTCTCGGAGACGTGCCTGGCGGCGCTCTGGAGCGCGCTCGACTTCGCCCGCGCCGGCAGCGTGCGCGTCTCGCTCGACGTCAACCTGCGGCGGCGGCTGTGGAGCGAGCAGGAGGCCGGGCCGGTGCTGCGCGACGTCGCCGAGCGCTGCGACCTCCTGATCGCCGGCGAGGACGAGGCCGTGCTGCTGTGCGGCTCGGCCGAGGCCGCTGCGCTCGCCGACCGCTTCGGCGCCGAGGCGATCGTGAAGCTCGGCGCGCGTGGCGCAGCCGGCTGGCGCGACGGCGAGAGCGCCGTCGACGCCGGTCTCCCGGTCGCGGCGGTGGACGTCGTCGGCGCCGGCGACGCATTCACGGCCGGCTACCTCGACGCCCTGCTCGACGGCGCCTCCCTGCCCGACGCGCTGCGGCGCGCGAACGCCTGCGGCGCGATCGCCGTGGCCGCCGTCGGCGACGCCACGGGCCTGCCGAGCCGCGGCGAGTTGGAGCGGGTGCTGGCGGGCGGAGCCGACGTCGTCCGCTAGCCTCGTCGCCGTGAAGGTCGCGATCGTCGGAGGCGGTGTCGTCGGGCTCTGCTCGGCCTATGCGCTCACGCGCGCGGGCGCCGAGGTCGTGCTGCTCGAGCGCGGCGCGCTCGGCCGTGGCGCCTCGGAGGGCAACACCGGCTGGATCTCGCCGACGATCTCGACGCCGCTCGCCGCGCCCGGCGTGCTGCGCAGCGGCCTGCGCTCGGCGTTCGACCCGCGCGGCGCGCTCGTCTTCAAGCCCGGGCTCGACACCGCCTGGCTGCGCTGGCTGTGGGCGTTCCGGGCGGCCAGCGCGCGGCCGCGCTACCGGCGCGGCGTGAAGGCGCTGCTCGATCTCAACGGCCGCACGTTCAGCGAGCTGGACGCCTACGCGGCCGATGGCGTCGAGTTCGAGATGCACGGCGGTGGCATCCTCTGCCTGGCGCGCAGCGAGTACGGCATCGCCTGGTTCGCACCGGTCTTCGAGGATCTCCAGGAGCTCGGCTTCGAGGGCTCGATCGAGCGCCTCACGCTCGCCGCGGCGCGCGAGATCGAGCCCGCGCTCGGCGACGACGCGAAGTTCGTGATCCGCACGAGCGTCGACCGCTACGTTCGGCCCGAGTCGCTGATGGCCGGCCTCGCGGCGAAGCTGCGCGGGCAGGGCGTCGAGCTGCGCGAGCAGGTCGACGTCACGGGCCTGCGGCGCACGGGCGCCGGCTGGACGGTCGAGACGAGCGGCGGGGCGGTCGAGGCCGAGGCCGTCGTCGTCACGGCGGGCGCAGCGACGCCCCCGCTGCTGCGGCCGTTCGGGCTGCGCGTCCCGATCGTGGCCGCCAAGGGCTACTCGCTGACGCTGCAGGGCGAGGGCACCGCCCCGCGCACGGCGCTCTACCTCTGCGAGCCCAAGATCGGCGTCTCCGGCTACGACGGCGGCGTCCGTATCGCCGGCACGTTCGAGCTGCCCGGCCGCGACCTCGCGGTGGATCGCAAGCGCGTCGGCTACATCCTCGACGACACGCTGCCGTTCCTGCGCGGCTGGAAGCCCGCACCCGGCGAGGCCGAGAAGCAGGGCTGGGCCGGCTTCCGCCCCGCCACGCCGGACAGCCTGCCGCTGCTCGGGCCGATCCCCGGCCAGGACGGCCTCTACGTCGCGGCCGGCCACGGCATGCTCGGCGTCACGCTCGCGCCCGCGACGGGCGTCGCGGTCGCGGACATGGTGACGACGCGCACCGTGCCGGAGTGGCTCGCGCCGATGGCGCCGGGCCGCAGCTTCTAGCTCTAGCTCCCCGGCTCAGATCAGCTGCAGCGTGACGCCGCCGTCGACGACGAGGGTCTGGCCCGTCACGTAGCCGGCCTCGCCGCTCGCGAGGAAGAGGTAGGCCGCGGCGATGTCCCCGGGCGCGCCGCTGCGGCCGAGCGGCACGTGCGCGCCGAACTCGGCCACGCCCTCCGGGCCGAGCGAGTTGACCGGGTCGAGCGCCTGGGGCGTCGCGATCACGCCCGGCACGACGGCGTTGACGGTGATCTGGTCCGGGCCGAGCTCGAGCGCGAGGCTGCGCACCATGCCCTTGATGCCGGCCTTGGCGGTCGTGTAGTGCGTGTGCTGCGACCACCCGACGGTCGCCCCGGCGACCGAGCTCGTCGCCAGCAGGCGCCCGCCGCCGCGCGCCCTGAGGTACGGGATCGCACCGCGGAAGCAGCGGAAGACGCCGGTCAGGTTGATGTCGAGGAGCTCGCCCCAGCGCTGATCGTCGAGCTCGTCCGACGGCACGAGCCGGGCGATCGCGGCGTTCGCGAGCACGATGTCGACGCCGCCGAAGCGCTCGGCCGCACGCGCGAGCAGCGCCTCGACCTCGCTCGTGCTGCGCACGTCGACGGCGTGGGTCAGCGCGTTGCCGCCGGCCTCCGCGATCGCGCCGGCGACGGGCTGCACGTCGTGCGGGTCACCCGGGTACCAGCCGAGCACGACGTTCGCTCCGGCCCGCGCGAAGAGCATCGCGGTCGCGGCGCCGATGCCGGATGCAGCGCCCGTCACGACTGCCGTCTTGCCGTCGAGGCGGAACATCGCGGCGACTCTACAGGCCGCCTCGCTACGGTGGCGCGATGCAGACTCAGCGCAATCCGGACACCATCCACCCGCCCCTCGCCGGCTACTCCCACCAGATCGAGATCAGCGGGCCGCAGCGCCAGCTCGTGATCGCCGGGCAGATCGGCATGCGGCCCGACGGCGAGGTGCCCGAGGACCCGATCGACCAGCTCGGCGCCGCGCTCGACAACGTGGAGCGCAACCTCGAGGCCGCGGGCATGCAGTTCGGCGACCTCGTGCGGCTGACGATCTACCTCGTCGGCGAGTGGGATGCGAACGCGCGCCGGCAGCTGGTGGCCTCGCGCCTCGGCGCCCACCACCCGTGCACGACGCTGCTCTACGTCGCAGGCCTCGCAGCGCCGAACCTGCGCGTCGAGCTGGACGCGTGGGCGAGCGCGGATGCGTGAGGCGGGCGATGGCGATCGGGGGCGATCGCGCTGGGCGGTCGGGCTGGCGTCGCGCGAGAGCGCGTTCGCGCGGCGGGTGGCGGCATGTGGCCGTCGGCGGTGATCGGGGTGGCGTAGCGCGATCGGGGTCAGACCTCAATCGTGCAAGGCGCGGCCTGTTGGCCTGCGCGAACGTCGTTTGCGCGATTGGGGTCTGACCCCTATCGTGCGCCGCTGCCGGAGGCGTTCCGCGTGCCGGCTCTCCTGGCCTGGGTGTCTGCACGATCGGGGTCTGACCCCAATCATTCACAGTGTCGGTGGCTCCGCTTGGTGCTGTGCGGTGTGCGCGATTGGGGTCTGACCCCGATCATGCGACGACAAAGCGCGTTGCTGCCGCGGGTGGCCGATCGCGCCCTACGGGCGCGCCGCGCAGCGCCGGTGCCCCAGCTAGTCGCCGAGCTCCGTCTGGCGCTTCGCGACGTAGTCGGCGAGGCGGCCGTGGACGTCGTCGTCGAGCGGCGCCGGCGGCTCGTAGCTCGCCTCGAGCACGGCCAGCTTGTCGCGGGCGCGCTCGGCCGCGTCCTTGCCGCCGCGCGAGACCCAGCGGTCGAAGTTCTCGGTCGAGAACAGCAGCGGGCGGTAGAAGCAGTCGCGGAAGTTCTCGAGCGTGTGCGTCGTGCCGAAGAAGTGGCCGCCGTGGCCGGCCTCCGCGAAGGCGTCGGGCACGAGCTGCTCGCGCGTGAACTCGAGCGGGCTGAACTCGGCCTGCAGGATGCGCACGATCTCGATGTCGAGCACGAACTTCTCGTACGACGCGACGAGGCCAGACTCGAGCCAGCCGCACGTGTGCAGCAGCAGGTTGGCGCCGGCGAGGAACGCCGGCAGCATCGTGTTGAGGCCCTCGAAGGCCGCCTGGGCATCGACCGACTGGCTCGACGTCAGCGCGCCGCCGCCGGCGCGCCAGGGGAGCCCGAAGCGGCGCGCGATCTGGCCCGAGGCGAAGAGCCCGATCGCCGCCTCCGGACCGCCGAAGCCGGGCGAGCCCGACTGCATGTCGGTGTGCGAGATGAAGGAGCCCATGACGACGGGCGCGCCCGGGCGCACGAGCTGGGCCAGGCAGATGCCCGCCAGCTGCTCGGCGATCTGCTGCGAGAGCGCGGCGGGGATGGACACCGGGCCCATCGCGCCCATGAGGATGAACGGCGTCACGACGACGATCTGGTTGGCCGCCGCGAGCAGCATCAGCGAGCCGATCATGCGCTCGTCGAAGCGCAGCGGCGAGTTCGCGTTCGCGATGCCGAACATGTGCGGCTCGCGCTCGAGCGCGTCGCGGCCGAAGGCGATCTCGGCCATCGCGATCGAGTCGCCGGCGCCGACCGGGTTGAACTGCGCCGTGCCGAGCGGCTTGTCGGTGTCGGTGTAGAGCGCGAGCAGCATCTGCAGGTGCCGCGAGTCGATCGGGAGATCGCCGGCCTCGCAGATCGGGTAGCCCGGCGAGTCGAGCTCGTCGATCATCTGCGTCAGCCGGATCAGGCGCCGGTAGTCGTCGAACGTGCCGTCGCCGCGCCGCGAGCCCTCGCTCACGAAGGGCGCGCTCTGGACGCTCACGAAGATCATGTTGGCGCCGCCGAACGTGCGGCTGCGGGCCGGGTTGCGGGCGGTCAGCGGGAACTCGGCGGGGGCCTTTGCGACCTGCTCGAGCACCCAGTCGGGATCGAGCTTGACGAGCTCGCCCTCGACCGTCTGGCCCGCCTTGCGGAACAGCTCCAGCGCGGGCTCCCACTGGAACTCGATGCCGATGTCGCGCACGATCGAGCGCCAGCCCTCCTCGAGGACGGCCATCGAGCCCTCGGAGAGGATCTCGTACCTGGGCATGCGGTTGACGAACACCGTGCCAGCATAGGGCGGTCCGGACGCGACGGGTCGCGCCCGGACCGCCGCCTGCTCAGAGCAGCGAGGGGAAGCGCGGCAGCAGGCCGGAGGCGAGGCGCGCGAGCGAGACCGTGACGTGGCCGTCCTTGACGCGCGACCAGCGGGCGCCGCCGGCGGCGCGCGTCGTGACGCTGAAGCGCGTCTGCGTCGTCCGCCAGCCCGGCTTCAGGAACTGCGCGCCGGCGGCGAGCAGCGCGGCCTTGTCGACGGGGACGGTGAAGCGCACCCAGCCGGCGTGGGCGACGGTGAGGTTCCGACGCGTGCCGAGCACCGTCGTGCCGTCGCGCAGCGCGAGCACGGCCTTCGTGATCGTGCAGCCGCCGGCGCAGGAGGCGGGCAGGCGGAAGCGCACGGCGACGACGAACGGCGAGACGCCGACGACCGTCTGCGTGACGGTCTGCGGCGTCGCGGCCGCGAGCGGCGCGGGTACCGGCGCCGCCGGGAGCAGCAGCGAGTCCGCCACCGGGTCGCTGCCGCCGCTCGCGTTGATCGCGCGCACGCTGAGCGTGTAGGAGCTGCCGCTCACGAGGCCGGCGAGCGTCGCGCTGAGCGCACCGCCCGTGCCGGGCGCCGTCGTCAGGGCGTGCCAGGTCGCGCCGCCGTCGGTGCTGACCTCGTAGCCCGTGATCGCGCTCGTGCCCGGCGTCACGGGCGGATCGAACGTCAGCGCCGCAGCGCCGGCGCCGGGCGTGACGACGAGGTTCCGCGGAGCGCTCGGAGCGGCGGTGCCGATGCGGATCACGCGGCCCCAGTTCGAGGTCACGTAGAGCGTCCCGGCGCTGTCGAGCGCGAGCGAGACGGGCGTTTCGAGCGGTGAGGCGGTGGGCGGCCCGTTGACCGGCGCCCCGGTCGTGCCGTTGCCCGCGATCACCGAGAGCGTGCCGTCGGGCGTCACCTTCTCGATGTAGTGCTGGTACATGTCGGCGTGGTAGAGGTTTCCGGCGGCGTCGAGGGCCACCGCGCCGCCCTGGCCGATCGGCGTCGCGGTCGCCGGGCCGGGCACGGGCGGCCCGCTCGGGCCGTTGCCGGCGACGATCGAGATCATCCCCGCGGGCGTGACCTTGTAGACGATCGCCTGCGCGCCGTCGTAGGAGTCGGCGTAGACCGTGCCGTCCGGCGCGGCCGCGAAGCCGCCGTAGCTCACCTCCATGGTGGTCGCGAGCGCGGGGCCCGGCGTGACGGGGCCGCTCGTGCCGTTGCCGGCGATCTTCGAGAGCGTCCCGTTCGCCGCGACCTTCCAGAGCGAGGGCGCCCAGGCGTCCTGGAAGTACACGTTCCCGGCGGCGTCGGCCGCGAGCGACCAGATCCCGGGCAGCGGGCTCGTCAGGGCCGGGCCTGCGGTGGGCGAGCCGAAGGAGCCGTTGCCCGCGATGATCGAGAGCGTCCCGTCGGGCGTGATCCTGTCGATCTGGTTGTGGTCGTAGTCGTCGAGGATCACGTTGCCGGTCACGATCCTCTTCTTCCTCGCCCAGCGCGCGTTCGTGGAGGGCGTGACCGTCACGGGCGTGAAGGGCTGACCGACGCTCCAGCTCGAGTCGCGGCGCGTGCTGCCGATGAACTCGAGATGACGAACCGCATGCTCGCCGGCCCCGTCGCAGGCCCGGCAGGCCGCCGCCGCCCCAGCGCGCGCCTGGCCGCCGCCACCGGCCTCATCCTCGCCGCGCTCGCCGCGCCCGCCCTGGCGGCCCCGCCGGCGACCCTGACGACGTTCGCCGGCGACGGCACGTACGGCGCGGCCGTGCCCGGACAGGCCGCGAGCACGCACATCCCAGACCCCGAAGGGCTCGGCGTCGACCCGGCCGGCAACGTCTATGTCACCGACGGCCAGACGAACCAGGTCCTCAAGATCACGGCGGCCGGCGTCCTCTCGGTCTTCGCCGGCAACGGCAGCGCCGGCACGCCCGTGCCCGGACCGGCCCTGAGCTCCCCGCTCGGCTACCCGTACGCGAT
>DASXXY010000051.1:0-4095 GCA_036502805.1 Gaiellales bacterium
TGCCGCTGGACGCGCCGATCCCGGGCGCCAACGAGTGCGAGGCGGGTCTCGCCGAGCTGTCAGAGCTGTTCTGCCGCGACTACGGCGTCGCCGTCGACTTCATGGCCCTGCGCAGCCGCGCGATCAGCAGCGAGCTGGCGCGCGTCGCCCGCGAGCAGGACGTCGGCCTGATCCTGATCGGCGCCGTGCCGCACATCGGCGCGAGCGCCGGCCGCGCGCAGGTCTTCTCGGAGACGATCGAGAACCTGCTGCGCCGCGCGCACTGCCGCGTGATCGTGACGTCCTTCCCGCCAGGCACGGCCAGCGTGGCCGTCGAGGAGGCGCCCGAGGAGCCGAAGATCCGCCCCGGCCCGGCCCCCGTCGCCTGAGCCAGGGGCCGTCCGTCCGCTCAGGAGGCCGCGGCGCCGGCCTGGGCGGCGACCCGGCCGGGGCCGCGCACGAGGCGCGGGCCGAGCGCGACCGCGACGAGCAGGGTGGCGACGCCCATGCAGGCGTACAGCGTGCGCAGGCCGACGACGTGGGCGAGCAGGCTCGCGCCCGTGGCGCCCGCCGTCATCGAGGCGATCGCGATCGCGCGCCCCGTGATGCCGACGCGCGCCTGCAGGTGCGCGGGCGCGTGGCGCTGGCGCTCGCCGATCGCGGTCGTGAAGCTGACCCACTGCGCCAGGCTGAGCACGATCCAGACGACGAGCACCTCCCAGAACGCGTTCGCGACGGCGAGCGCGAGCACGGAGGCGCCGCTGATCGTGATGCCGGCGACGATCACGGTCGCCGGGCCGATGCGGCCCTCGAGCCACATGATCAGCGGCCCCGTGGCGATACCGATCAGCGAGCCGACGCCGAGCACCCAGCCGACACGCTGGCCGTCGAGGTCGATGATGTCGCGCAGGAACGGGACGATCAGCGCCTCGGAGCCGTAGAAGGCGAGGTTCCAGACGAGCGTCGTGAACGTGATCCGGCGTACCATCGGCGTGTCGCGGATGACGTCGATGCCCTCGCGCATGGCCTCGCGCAGCCCGCCGAAGTTGGGCGTCGGGGGCCGCAGCGGGCTGCGGATCGCGAGCGCGCAGAGCGTCGCGCAGGCGAAGGCCGCGCACTGCACGGCGATGGCGCGGCTCGGGCCGATCGCCTCGATCAGCTGCCCGCCGAGCGCGGGGCCCGAGACCATGCCGGTCGCCCAGACCGTCGAGAGCAGGCCCTGGGCGCGGCCGAACTGCGCGGGCCCGACGATCTGCGCGATCGCGCCGAACGCGGCGGCGTCGGCGAACGTGCGCGCGATGCCGATCGCGAACGCGACGCCGAGCACGAGCCATTCGGGGGTGGCGCCCGCGATCGCCCACAGCGGCACGGCGAGCGCGCACACGGTCTGCGTCGAGTGCGCCGCGACGATCACGCGCTTGCGGCTGCGACGGTCGCCCGTGACGCCGGCGAAGAGGCCGAAGAGCACGTACGGGAAGAGCGCGAAGACGGCGACGAGGCCCGCGGTCGAGGCGTCGCCGCCGGCATCCAGCACGAGCCACGGCAGCACGACGACGCCGACGCCGGCGCCGAGCGAGTCGAACAGCTGGGCGACGAGGAGGCGACGCCCGTCGCCGCTCTGGAGCAGGCCCTCGCTCGCGCTCACGCGGCGAGCACGCGCAGGACGCGCGGCTGGCCGTGGCAGAAGTCGAGCGTTGCGATCTCGTCGACGGCGGAGCGGGCGTGCTCCTCCGAGGCGGGGTGCGTGAGGAACACGAGCGACGAGATGTCGCCGGGCCGCGGGCGCTGGATCATCGCGCCGAGCGAGATGCCGCGATCGCCGAAGCGCGCGGCGATGCGGGCCAGCACGCCCGGCCGGTCGGTGACCTCGAGGTGCACGTAGAGCGGGCTGCGCGCCCGTCCGGGCGGCTCGAGCGGGAGCTCGCGGAAGGCCGTCCCGACCTCGCCGGCGGGGCGCGGACCGAGCACGGAGAGGAGGTCGCCGATCACGGCCGTGGCCGTCTCGGCGCCGCCGGCGCCCGGTCCCTGGAGCGTGATCTCGCGGATCTCGCGGCCGCGCAGCATGACGGCGTTGAAGCTGCCGCTGACGCGTGCGAGCGGATGCTCGTGGGGCACGAGCACGGGCGCCACGCGGGCCGCGATGCCGTCCTCGGACACGCGCGCGTGCGCGAGCAGCTTGACGGCGTAGCCGAGCTCGCTCGCGAACGCCACGTCGTCGTCGTGCAGCGTGTCGATGCCCTCGAACGGCACGTCGTCGATGTGCAGGTGGCGGTGGAATGCGAGCGAGGCGAGGATCGCGAGCTTGGCCGCGGCGTCGGCGCCGCCGACGTCCTCGCTCGGGTCGGCCTCGGCGTAGCCGAGCTCCTGCGCCTCGGCGAGCGCGGCGGCGTAGCTCTGGCCGTCGCGCGCCATCGCGCTGAGCATGAAGTTGGTGGTGCCGTTGACGATCCCGATCAGCTCGTCGACCCCGGCCGCCGCGAGCGACTCCTGGAGCACGCGCACGACGGGGATGGCGGCGCACGCCGAGGCCTCGTAGCGCAGCTGCGCCCCGCCGCGCTCGGCGGCCTGCTGCAGCTCGGCGCCGTGACGTGCGAGCAGCTGCTTGTTGGCCGAGACGACCGAGATGCCCCGCTCGAGCAGGTCGCGGAGATAGCCGAGCGTCGGCTCGACGCCGCCCATGACCTCCGCCACGACCTTGATCGACGGATCGTCGCGGATGTCCTCGAAGCGATCGGTGAAGAGGCCGGGCGCCGCGCCCTCGCGCTCGCGCGCCGTGTCGCGCACGAGCGCGCGCACGACCCGCACGGGTCGGCCGGCGACGCGCTCGACGACGTCTGCGCGCTCGCGCAGCAGCCGGTCGACGGCCGAGCCGACGGTTCCGTAGCCGAGCAGTCCGATGCCGAGCGGTTCGCTGGTCACGGGCGTTGATGATAGGGGCGTCGCGCCCGCGCCCGCGCTACGCTCCGACTTCATGTTGGACACGTCGAACGGGACCGGCAAGCTGGCACTGGTCGTCGGCTGCGGCCGGGTGGGCTCGGCGGTCGCCGTGCGCCTCGCTGCGGGCGGCTGGGACGTGGCGGTGATCGACGAGCGCGCAGAGACGTTCCAGCGTCTCGGCGACAGCTTCCCCGGCGTCACGATCGAGGGCCACGCGCTCGACATCGCGACGCTCCTGCAGGCCGGCATCGAGCGCGCCGAGGCGGTCGTGATCGCGACGAACGGCGACAACACGAACGTCGTCTGCGCGCAGATCGCGCAGAAGCGCTACGGCGTCAGCTGCGTCGTCGTCCGCATCCTCGACCCCGCGCGCGCCGAGCTGTACGCCGATCTCGGCATGCGCACCGTCTGCCCGACCTCGGGCGCGATCGACGTCCTCTCGGAGACGGTGCTCTCCCACACGGCGGCGATCTGATGTACATCCTCATCGCCGGCGGCGGCAAGGTCGGGCGCAACCTCGCCCACGAGCTGCTGAAGATGAACCACGAGGTCACCGTGATCGAGCAGTCGGCGCACCGCTACCGCCTGCTCGAGGAGGAGCTCGAGCACGTCGCCCAGCACGGCGACGCGACGGAGCTGGCGGTGCTCGAGCGCTGCGGCATCGAGCGTGCCGAGCTCGTCGTGGCGGTGACCGGGGACGACGAGGACAACATCGTCGTCTGCCAGGTCGCGCGCGAGGCCTACGGGGTCGAGCGCGTGATCGCGCGCGTCAACGACCCGCGCAACCACGAGCTCTTCGATCTGCTCGGCATCGCGCCGTCGGTCTGCGCGACGACGTCGATCATGCGGCTGATCGAGCACGAGCTGCCGGACCACGAGCTCGTGCCGCTGCTGGAGCTGCGGCGCGAGGGGCTCGAGGTCGTCGAGGTGCAGCTCAGCAACGACGTCGCGCAGCGGCGCGTCTCGGAGATCGCGCTGCCCGAGGGCGCGCGCCTGATCGCGGTGCTGCGCGCGGGCGCGTCCGACATCGCCGGCCCGGAGACGATCGTGCGGCCGGGCGACCAGGTGCTCGCCATCGCGCGCTCGGGCCTGGAGGACGCGCTCCGGCGCGCGCTCCTGACGTAGTCAGCTGGACGCGCGTAGCGCTGCCAGCTCGTCGCGCGAGGTGACGGAGCGCGC
>DASXXY010000052.1:0-2767 GCA_036502805.1 Gaiellales bacterium
GCGCGCTCTACCCGACGATCCGCAGCGCCTCGCGTGCCTCCGAGAACGAACCGATCACCGCGTGGCTCTGGTCGGCCGTCGCCGGTGCATGCGGATTGCTCGCCCTCGACGCGTACAGCTTCGCGTCGCTGCTCTACCTCGTCTACGTGACCGGCGCAGACCTGGCGATCGCGGGAACGGTCGTGCTCACCGGCCGCGTCGCGGCCGCCGCCGCGCTACTCGACGCGGCTGCGGCGGACGACGCGGGCGAGCGCGTCCAGCAGGTCGAGCACGAGCGCGCGGGTGCCCTCGTCCGTGAGCCGGCCGGCCTCGTCGAACCGCTCCTTGGCGTGGAACACGTGCACCTCGGGCTTGACGACGACGTGCGACTCCGTCGAGAGCAGCATCTGCCGGAGCGCGAGCTGGCCGCGGATCGTGCCGAAGTTCCCGGGCGCAGCGCCCATCGAGGCGATGGGCTTGAAGCGCAGTGAGCTGTTCGGCACGGGGCGCGAGGCCCAGTCGATCGCGTTCTTGAGCACGCCGGGGATCGAGTAGTTGTACTCCGGGGTGACGACGAGCAGCCCGTCGGCGGCGATGATCGCCTCGCGCAGCTGCGCGACACCGGCGGGCGGGGCCTCGCCGTCGAGCTCGGCGTTGTAGTGCGGGAGCTCGCCGATGCCCGTGTACTCCGTGATCTGCATGCCGGCCGGCGCGATCTCGATCGCCGCGTGCAGCAGGTGCGTGTTCAGCGAGCCGGCGCGCAGGCTGCCGGAGATGCCGAGGATCTGGAGGGGTTCGGGCGCCACGGAGCACCGCAACCTAGCCGACGGCGACGCGGGCCCGGCCCGCGGCGCCACGCTCCTCGATCACGGCGTCACACATCCGGGCCGGAGGCTCGTCGTGGCAGATCTGCGTCGGAGAACGGAGAGGGAGGGATTCGAACCCTCGATGGACGAAACCGCCCATAACAGTTTTCGAGACTGCCGCTTTCAACCACTCAGCCACCTCTCCACGGGGCTCATCCCAGCATACCGAAGGGAGAGCTGATCACTCGCGGCGTGCCGCGGCCTCCACGACGAGGTTGTCGAGCAGCCGCATCGAGTGCGAGACGAGCTCCTCGATCGGCTCCGCGGCGTCCAGCCGGGCGATCACGGTGAGCGTGGCGGGATCCTTCTTGTCCGCCTCGGGCGTCTGTGCGAGCGAGAGCTGCTCGACGCGCTTGGCGGCCTTCGTGGCGCGGCGCGCGACGTGGCGCAGCTGCTTGCGACGGCCGTGCACGGTCAGCTTGCAGTACGCGGCCGCGGGCACGTCTCGCTCGTCGAGCTCGACGTGGATCGCGGCCTGCGCGGGCTGCGTGTCCTTGCCGGAACCCGCGATCGACGCGTGCAGGCAGAGCGCGACGCCGGCCGGGCCGTCCGTGCGGAACCGCTGGCGCACCTCGGCGCTGACGTCGTCCGCGCCGTACGTCTCGAGCCAGGCGAGCCCACGTTCGACGAGGTCGCCGGCCGCGAGGGTCAGGCCGTCGAGGGTGCCGACGGGGCCGTCGGTGGTCTTCTCCTCCACGCGCGAAGTATGACGCCGGATCCACACAGCTGCCAGGGTAGGCTGGCCGCGATGGCCGCACGCCGGTACGAGCTGGTCGAGGAGCTCGTCGATCTCGGGAACGGCCTGGAGATCGCCCTGTTGCGGCCCGCGTCTCCGGCCGCGCTGCTGGATGCCGCGGTCGCCGGCGACGCCCCGGACGCCCCGTACTGGGCCGAGCTGTGGCCGTCTGCCCGCGCGCTCGCGGCGTCGCTCGCGCCGCTCGACCTGCGCGGCGTGCGCGCCGTCGAGCTCGGCTGCGGTCTCGCGCTCGTCGCGCTCGCGGCCGCGCGCGCCGGCGCCGAGGTCACGGCCGTCGACCACGATCCCGAGGCGATCGAGCTCGTGCGGCAGAGCGCCGCTCGCTGCGGCCTCGAGCTGCGCGCGCAGGTGGGCGACCTGCTCGCGCCCGCGGCGCTCGCGGCGGAGCCTCCGTTCGAGCTCGTGCTGGTCGCGGACATGCTGTACGAGCCACCGCTCGCGGCCGCGATCGGCGCGCTGCTTCCGCGCCTGACGGCGCCGGGAGGCCGCGCGCTCGTCGCCTACCCGTGGCCAGGACAGGCCGATGCGCTCGCCGCCTCGCTGCGGGCCGCAGGCATGTCCGTGACGCTCGGGGAGCTGCCCGTGGCGGGGCTCGACGGGGCGCGCCCGGTCGGGCTGCTCGAGGCCGTTCGGGGTTCCGCACGCGTTTAGTGCCGGGGCGCACGGGAACGACCCCGTACGTCACGCGCTCGTGTGCGTGCCAACCAGGAGGTCGAACGTGCGCATCGGACTCAGTCTCATCCTGCTTGCAGCCGGAGCGATCCTCACGTGGGCCGTCACCGCGACGGTCTCCGGCGTGAACATCCATGTTGTCGGGGTGATCCTGATGGCGGTCGGTGCCCTCGGCGTCATCCTCTCGCTGATCGCCCTCGGCGCGGCCTCTGGCGGCCGCGGCGACATGCGGCGCCGCGACGTGGTCACCGACCCGAGCGGCGACCAGACCGTGCGCGACACGTACACCTCGCGCGTATAGCTCGTCCGATCCGGCGAGCGGCGCTCCGGCGTCGCTCGCCGGATCTCGTCTCGACGAATACCTCTGTCACGGAGCTATCATCCGGGACATGTCCACGACCACGATCGCCACGACCGACGAGCTGGCCGGCGGGCTGCTCTCGGTGATCGGCCCGCTGCGGCGCCTGCTGCGGCGCCATGTGCAGGACGACTG
>DASXXY010000053.1:0-2826 GCA_036502805.1 Gaiellales bacterium
CGATCACGTCGGCGCCCGCCTCGACGGCGGCCTTCGCCAGCGCGGGCGTCTCCGGCCCCGCCATCAGGTAGACGACCAGGGTCTTCCTCACCTCGACAGCACCTCGGCGAGGTCCTTGTCGCCGCGGCCGGAGAGGCAGACGACGATCAGCTCCGCGTCCAGGTCGAGCGCTCGCGCGAGCGCGTGCGACGACTCCAGCGCCGGCACGATGCCCTCCGTCTCGCAGAGCCGGTGGAACGCGGCGAGCGCGTCCTCGTCCGTCGCCGTGACGTACTCGGCGCGGCCCGAGTCGCGCAGCCATGCGTGCTCCGGCCCGACGCCGGGATAGTCGAGGCCCGCGGAGATCGAATGCGCATCGAGGATCTGCCCGTCGTCGTCGGCGAGCAGCGACGACCGTGCGCCGTGGAGCACGCCCGCGCGGCCCGAGCCGAGCGACGCGGCGCCCGCCGCTTCGACGCCGACCAGGCGAACGCCCTCGTCGGGGATGAAGTCGTAGAACATCCCGATCGCGTTCGAGCCGCCGCCGACGCACGCCACCACGGTCTCCGGCAGCCGGTCTTCGATCTGCAGGATCTGCTCGCGCGCCTCCCGGCCGATCACGCGCTGCAACTCGCGGACGATCTCCGGGTACGGCGCTGGGCCGACGCAGGAACCGATCAGGTAATAGGTGGTGTCGACGTTGGCGATCCAGTCGCGAATCGCCTCGCTCGTCGCCTCCTTGAGCGTCCGCGTCCCGAACTCGACGGGCCGCACTTCCGCGCCCAGCAGCTTCATGCGCTCGACGTTGGGCGCCTGACGCCGCATGTCTTCGCTGCCCATGTAGACGATGCATTCGAGCCCGAACCGTGCGCAGACGGTTGCAGTCGCCACACCGTGCTGGCCGGCTCCGGTCTCCGCGATGATGCGCTTCTTCCCCAGCCGCTGCGCGATCACGGCCTGGCCGAGCGCGTTGTTGATCTTGTGCGCGCCGGTGTGCATCAGGTCTTCGCGCTTCAGGTACATACGCTGGTCGGGTGCGAAGCGCTCGACGCGTGTGAGGGGCGTGGGTCGGCCCGCGTACGTCGTCAGCAGGTGGTGCAGATCCGCGCGGAACGAGTCGTCGTCGCGCAGCGATGCCCACGCCGACTCGAGCTCGTCGAGCGCCGGGATCAAGGTCTCAGGGACGTAGCGTCCGCCGTACACGCCGAAAGTGGTCTGACTCATCTCGCTGCCTCCACGCTGATTGCTTCAACCCATCTTCTGATTGCCTCGTGATGCTTGATGCCTGGAGCTTGCTCCGTCGAGCGGGCCGAGTCGACGGCCCACGGCCGGACTTCGGCGATCGCCGCGGCGACGTTGTCGGGGCCGAGGCCGCCCGCGAGCATGATCCGGCCCGTCGCGGCCTTTGCGCGCTCCAGGTGCGACGGGTCGCGCTCGCCCCACGGCAGGTCGACGACCGAGCCCACCTGCTCGCCTTGCCGCAGCAGCACGGCGTCGCGTGAGCGGTGCCCGTCCTCGCGCCCGTAGAACTGCACGAGATCGGCGTCGGTCTCTTCGACCTCACCGACGAAGACTGCGACGCGCAGCACCGTGTCGGGCGCGTCGAGCAGCGCCTCGGCGCGACGTGGGCTCTCGGCGGCGAGGATGAACCCGACCATGTCGGCGCCGGCCTCGACCGCGGCATCGACGTCCTCCTGGCGCGTGAGGCCGCACACCTTGACGAGCGGACGCGAGACGAGCTCGCGCAGCTTCTCCCCGGGATCGGCCGCGCGCATCAGCGTCGAGCCGACGAGGATCGCGTTCGCGCCCGCGAGCTCCGCGGCCGCTGCCTGCGCGCGTGTCTCGATGCCGCTCTCCGCGATCACGATGCGGTCGCACGGCGCGGCCGCCACGAGCGCCAGCTGCGCGGTGCGGTTCATCTCGAACGTCGCGAGGTCACGTGCGTTGACGCCGATCACCGGTGCGTCGAGCCGCGTGGCACGCTCGAGCTCCCCGGCGTCGTGCGCCTCCACGAGCGTGTCGAGCCCGAGCCCGCGAGCGGCGCCGAGCAGCGAGGTCGCCTGCGCGTCGTCGAGGTCGCGCAGGATGAGGAGCGCCGCGTCCGCGCCCGCGTCCTTCGCCTCGCGCAGGTGCTCGGGCGTGGAGAAGAAGCCCTTGGCGAGGAGCGGCAGCCCGGGCGCCGCCGCACGCGCTGCGCGGAGATCGTCCCATGAGCCGGCGAAGCGCTCGTCGACGAGCACCGACATTGCGCGGGCGCCCGCCTGTTCGTAGGTGCGTGCCGTGTCGGCGGGGTCGCCGGCAGGGCGCAGGTCGCCGGCCGACGGCGAGCGCCGCTTGAACTCCGCGATCGCGCCGAACCCGGGGCGTGCGAGCGCGTCCGTGAATCTCATGCGGTCACCGCGTGCGTATAGGCGGCGAGCTCGTCGAGCCGGGCCGCAGCCGCACCCGAGTCGAGCGCGGCAGCTGCGAGCTCGAGCCCTTCCTTCAGGTCTGCCGCATGCCCCGCTGCTGCGATCGCGCCGGCGGCGTTCAGCAGGATCGCCGAGCGGCGACCGCCGTTCGCGCCGTGGAAGACCTCCCGGATCCGCTGCGCGTTCTCGGCCGCATCGCCGCCCCGTAGGTCGTCGGGATCGCAGCGCGGCACGCCGAGATCGAGCGGGTCGATCTCGCGCCGCGTCACCTTCCCCTCGACGACCTCGCACACGAGGTTCGGGCCGGCGGGGGAGAGCTCGTCGATGCCGCCGGCGCCGTGGACGACGAATGCACGTCGCGCCTCGAGCTGCGCCAGGACGTCGGCGATCACCGGGACGAGCGTGGGCGAGTAGACGCCCACCACCTGCGCACGCG
>DASXXY010000054.1:0-6021 GCA_036502805.1 Gaiellales bacterium
TCGGCGCTGATCGTCATGTCCATGACGATCCAGGTCAGCATGGCCACCGCGGTGGCCAGGTTGGTGTTGACGATCGCGGCCGCGGCGTCCGCGCCCGCGAAGTACGGGTCGCCGCCGTTGAAGCCGTTCCAGCCGAGCCACAGGAAGCCGGCCCCGATCGCGACCATCGCGAGGTTGTTCGGGGCGTCGATCTCGCGGTCGCGGGCGAGGCGCGGGCCGATCACCCACGCGGCCACGAAGCCCGAGACGCCGGCGGCGAGGTGGATGACGTAGCCGCCGGAGAAGTCGAGCACGCCGTGCTGGCCGAACCAGCCGCCGCCCCAGATCAGGAAGGCGTTGACGGTGTAGATCAGGCTCGACCAGAGGATCACGAACGGGATCCAGGCCTTGAAGTTGACGCGCCCGAGCACCGAGCCGAGCATCAGGATCGGCGTGATCGCCGCGAACACGAGCTGGAAGTAGACGAGCGTCGATTGCGGGAACTCGAGCTTGCCGATGAGCGGGATGTCCGCCTGGCGCTGGAGGTCGTGCGCGCTCAGCACGGCGCCTGGCTTGCCGATCAGGTTATTGAAGAAACCGCTGTCCGAACCGCCGATGTGGACGGGATGCCCGAAGCCCATGTTGAAGCCGTAGAGCACCCAGAGGACGAGGACGAGCGCAAAGGCGATGAAGGCCAGCATCATGCTGTTCACCGACCAGCGCTTCTGCATCACGCCGCCGTAGAGGACGACGAGTCCTGGCACGCTCATCAGGCCTACGAACGTGGCCGCCGTCAGCTGCCACGCGTTGTCGCCCGGGCTCAGCCATGTGGGGTACAGCATGAACCGCTCCTTTCTTCCGGGACCATGAAAAAAGCCGCCCCAGTACATGGGAGCGGCTTCATTGCCTGTCGAGCGGGCTTCGTCGCCCGGCCGAAGCCGGGATCGTTTCAGTAACGGGGCGGGTCTGTCAAGGCAGATGCGTGCACGGCGCCCCGCCCCCCGCCCTCAGACGATGATCGCGGCGTCGCGCTCGATGAGCCGGGCGTAGCGCCCGTCGATGGCCAGCAGCTCGTCGTGCGTCCCGCGCTCGATCACGCGGCCGTGGTCGAGCACGAGGATCAGATCGGAGTCGCGGATCGTCGACAGGCGGTGTGCGATCACGATCGTCGTGCGGCCCGCCGTGAGCCCGTCGAGCGCCTGCTGCACGAGCCGCTCCGTCTCCACGTCGAGCGCGCTCGTGGCCTCGTCGAGCACGAGCACGCAGGGGTCGCGGAGCAGCGCGCGAGCGATCGCTAGGCGCTGCTTCTCGCCGCCCGAGAAGCGGTAGCCGCGCTCGCCGACGACCGTGTCGTAGCCCTCGGGCAGCGAGGCCAGGTGGTCGTGGATGCGCGCCGCGGCCGCGGCCTCCTCGAGCTGCTCGTCGGTCGCGTCGGGCCGCGCGAAGCGCAGGTTCTCGCGCACGCTGCCGTGGAACAGGTAGGTGTCCTGCGAGACGACGCCGACGATCCGGCGCAGCGACGCGAAGCTGAGGTCGCGCACGTCGTGGCCGTCGAGCAGCACCGCGCCGGCGGAGACGTCGTAGAGGCGCGCGATCAGGTAGCCGAGCGTCGTCTTGCCGCTGCCGGTCTCGCCCACGATCGCGACCTTCGTGCCCGGCTCGGCCGTGAAGCCGACGTCCTGCAGCACGGGGCGATCGGGCTCGTAGGCGAAGGACACGTGCTCGAGCCGCACCTCGCCCTGCACCTGCTCGCGCGGCAGGTCGATGGCGCCGGGGCGCTCCTGGATGTCGACGGGGAGGTCGAGGTACTCGAAGATGCGGTCGAAGAGCGCGAGCGAGGACTGCACGTCGGCCTGCACGCTGAGCAGGCTGCCGACCGGGAAGAAGAGGCGCGTCTGCATCGTCGTGAAGGCCACGAGCGTGCCGACCGAGACCTGCGCCCAGCCGCCCGCCATGGCGTGGCCGGCGACGCCGTAGATCAGCGCCGGCATGACCGCGAACGTCGTCTGGATCGACGACATGACCCAGCGGCCCGCCATGCGCTGGCGCAGCTCCAGCTCGGCCAGCCGCGCGGACTCGCCGCGGAAGCGCTCCGTGAGCACGTCGCTCTGGCCCATCGTCTTGCCGAGCATCACGCCCGAGACCGAGAGCGACTCCTCGACGAGCGTCGAGATGTCGGCCAGCGAGCCCTGCTTGACGCGCGTGATCTCGCGCCGCTGCGCGCCCACGCGGCGCGTCAGCAGGACGAACACCGGCAGTAGCGCGAACGCCACCAGCGAGAGCTTCCAGTTCAGGAAGAGCATCGCGAACGCGGTCGCGATCACGGTCGTGATGTTCGAGACGATGGACGTCGCGGTCGAGGTCACGACGCTCTGCACGCCGCCGATGTCGTTGGCGATGCGCGACTGCACCTCGCCCGTGCGCGTGCGCGTGAAGAACGCGAGCGAGAGCCGCTGGAGGTGCGCGTAGACCGATGCGCGCAGGTCGTGCATGACGTCCTGGCCGATGCGGTTCGAGAGCCACGTCTGCCACACGCCGATGACGCCCGTGACGATCGGGATGCCGACCATGCCCGCGACGAGCAGGTCGAGGCGCGTCGTGTCGATCGTGCGCGGATCCCGGAACACGCCGTCGAGCAGCTCGCGCAGCAGGAAGGCGGGGATCGTCGAGATCGCCGCCGTCACCGCGATCAGCCCGAGCAGCAGGACGAGCCGCGTGCGGTAGGGCCGGAAGAGCCGCAGGATGCGGCGCGTGTTCGCGCGCCGCACGGCCGGATCCTCGGGCCGCCGCGACTCCGGGTCGCCGCCGCGGCTGAACGTCCCCCGCGCGCCACCCGCGGCCGCGCGCTCGCCCCTCGTGCTCACGCTGCCGCCGGCTCCGCCGGGTCGCGCTCGAGCGACGTCCCCGCCACGCGGGCGCCGAGCCGGGTCACGAGCCAGATGCGCTCGCGCTCGAGCAGCAGCTCCGGCTGCGCGAGCGGGTCGCCGTCCACGATCAGGAGGTCGGCGAGCTTGCCCACCTCGACGGTGCCGACGTGCTCGGAGAGCCCGAGCGCGGTCGCGCCCGCCGCGGTCGCGGCGACGAGGCCCTCGCGCGGCGTCAGGCCCATGTGCAGCATGCGCAGGAGCTCGAGCGCGCTGCGGTGCGGCGGGCCCCAGTCGAAGCCCATCGCGATCGTGACGCCGGCGGCGCGTGCGGCCTGGATCGTGAGTCCGGCCTGCTCGACGTTGTACTGCGCGAGGTCGACGAGCAGCTGCGTCCAGGTCGGCATGGGCGGGCGCTGCACGCCGACGGCGCCGCCGCCCTGGTACTCCTCGTCGTCGAGGCTCGTGCCGATGCGCTCGCCCAGCCCGGCGACGCCGTAGAGGCAGCTGACCGTGGGCACGAGCACCTGCCCGTCGCGCGCCATGCGCTCGAGCAGGTCGGGCCGCTGGTTCAGGTACATGCCGTGCTCGATCGTGTCGATGCCCTCCTCGATCGCGATCTCCGTGCCGGCCATGCCCTCGCAGTGGGCGGCGACGCGATAGCCCATGCGATGCGACTCGTCCACGAGCGCGTGGATCTCGTCCCGCGTGAGCTGCGCGGGGTCGGGATCCTCCAGCTCGACCGAGCGCGCGCCGGTCGTCATGACCTTGATGAAGTCGGCGCCGTAGCGCATCTGCTCGCGCACGGCCTTGCGGATCTCGTCGCAGCCGTCGGCCTCGCGGTACATGCCGGGGAAGAACCGCCCGCCCGGCCCGGTGGCCGAGACGATGCGCCCGCAGGCCAGCACGCGCGGGCCGGCGAAGGCGCCGTAGCGCATGGCCTGGCGGGCCTCGACGAGCAGGTCGTCGTAGCCGCCGACGTCGCGGAACGTCGTGATGCCCATGCGCAGCAACTCGCGGAAGACCTGCGCGACGACGTGCGCCCTGGCGCCCGGCCAGATCTCCTCGGTGCCGGCCTCGTTGGCCGTCTTGGCCCACGTCTTCGAGCCCGCGGTCGCGTGCTGGTGGGCGTCGATCAGGCCGGGCATCAGCGTGCGGCCGCCGACGTCGATGACGTGCGCGCCCTCGGGCGGCGCGTCCCCCGCGCCCGCGATCGCGGCGATGCGCCCGTCCTCGACCAGCAGCGACGCGCGCTCGCGCGCCGGCGCCGACGTGCCGTCCAGCAGCCGGGCGCCGGAATACCACGTCAGGCCCGCGGCCGGGGCCGGGTCGTTGAGCAGGCAGGGAAGGCGGTGCGGCATGCCTGCACGGTATCGGAGCCCGCCTGCTGAGAGCCCTCTCAGGGGCCGCCGTCATGCTGCGGTGATGCGCGGTGCCCTTCGCACGCTCGCCCTCGCGCTCGTGCTCGCCTCGGTGAGCGCGCCGCTCGGCGCGGCCGCAGCCGCCCCGCGCGGCTCGCTCGTGACGCGCTCGGTCTGGTCGAGCGCGCTCGGCCACAGCGTCCGCACGCTCGTCTACCTGCCGCCGAGCTACGACCCGAACGGCCCGCGCCTGCCCACGCTCTACCTGCTGCACGGCACGCCCGGCACGCCCGACGGCCTCTTCGCGCTGGGCGTCGGCGACCGCCTCGACAGCCTCATCGCGGCCGGCGCGCCGGCCATGATCGTCGTCGCTCCGAGCGGTGGGCGGCGGCCCGACAGCGACACCGAGTGGGACGACGCGGTCGCCGACGCCGGAGCTCGCTGGGGCACGTTCGTCACGCGCGACCTCGTGCGCACGATCGACGCCGACTATCGCACGCAGCCGACGCGCGCCGGACGGGCTATCGCCGGCATCTCCATGGGCGGCTACGGCGCGATCAACCTCGCGCTCGGCCACACCGGCACCTACGCGATCGCCTCCAGCTGGTCCGGCTACTTCGTCTCCAACACGCCGAGCGTCGACGGGCCCCACGGGTCGGCGAGCTGGCGCGCGCGCTCGCCGCTGCTCGCGGTCGCCGCGCGGGCTCCGGCGCTGCGCCGCCAGCCCGTCGCGACGTCGTTCTACTCGGGCCGCGCCGACCGCTTCTTCGGCGAGAACGTGTCGTTCGACCGCACGCTCTCGCAGCTCGGGATCCCGCACCGCTTCCGCGCCGTCCCGGGCGGCCACGACGCGGCCGTGTGGCGCGCGCAGATGACGACCGAGCTGCGCTGGATCGGCCGCGAGTTTCAGCGTGCCGGCAGCGTGGCCTCGCCCTCCGCGGCGCGGTAGACGGCCTGCACGATCTCCTCGGGCGTGCTGTCCTTCGTCACGTAGCCGGTGGCCCCGGCGGCGAGCGCGAGCTGCACGATCTCCTGATCGGCGTAGGCCGAGAGGATCACGACGCGCGTTCCGGGGTAGCGCGCGCACACGGCCCGCGCGACGTCGGCACCCGAGAGGCCGGGCATGCGCAGGTCGACGAGCGCGACGTCAGGGGCATGCTGGCGCACGTCCTCGATGGCGCCCTCGCCGCTCGTCGAGATGCCCACCACCTGCAGGCCGGCGCGCTCGAGCGTCTCCGTCGTGGCGCGCAGGTAGGCCGGGTGGTCGTCGGCCGCCACGACGCGGATCGTCCGCTGCGCCGGCGCGTCCTCGCGCTGCCTGGGCATCGTGGCCGTCACCCGGCCACGGTCGCGGTCGCGGGTCGCAGCCGGGCGGCCGGCTCGACGTCGTCGCCGGGCGCCGCGCGCAGGGCGAGGATCGACGCGCCGGCCACGGCCGCCGCGAAGGCGCCGAGCCGCAGCGCGAGCGCCGCGGCGCCGGACGGGACGTGCTCGCCGAGCAGCAGGATGCCGGCCGCGATGGGGACGAGGTTGGCCGCCGCCGTCAGCGGCCCGAGCGACGCGATCGCGCCGCCGTGCTGGAACGAGCGCTGCAGCAGCAGGAACCCTGCGCCGTGCGCGGCCGCCGTCGCGTAGAGCAGCGGCGCGGCGAGCAGCGCCGTGGGCGTGACGTGCTGCGGCAGCTCGACGAGCAGCGCCTTGCCGAAGACGTCGCCCGCGCCGTAGCAGAGGCCGGCCGCGAGACCGCCGAGCGCGGCCGACCGGCGCTGCAGCGCCAGCGCGCCGGCGAGCGCGACCGCCGCGCCGAGCGCCGCGAG
>DASXXY010000055.1:0-6450 GCA_036502805.1 Gaiellales bacterium
CGTCTCCGACCTGGACGCGATGCTGGCTCAGCTGCGTGCGGCCGGAGTCGAGGTGATCGACTCGCAGGAGGAGTCGGAGTTCGGGCGCTTCGGCTGGGCGCTCGATCCGGAAGGCACGCGCTTCGAGCTCTGGGAGCCTCCGCCGGGGAGCTGAGGCGTTAGCTGCGCAGCGCGAGCTTCACGACGGCGCCGTCGATGTCGCGCACGCGCGTGTACGACACGCCGCTCGGCGAGTAGTTCATGAAGACGGCGACGAGCGTGCCGCGGGGTGTGAAGACGAGCGCCGCGTCGTGCTGGACGTCCGGCAGCCAGCCGGCCTTGTGGCCGACCGGGAACGGGCTCGAGGGGCGCACGAGGCCCGGGTAGCCCGCGTGCACGAGCAGCCACAGCGCGACGCGCGCCTCGCGAGCGCTGATGCCCTGTCGGAGCGCCGGGCCGTGGCCGGTCGAGGCGAGCATGAGCGACACGAGCAGCGTGCCGAGATCGTGCGCCGTCGTGTACTTGCAGCACGGGAACGTCGGCTGCGTCACGACGGAGGTGGGAGGGAGGGGAGTGCGCGGGAGTCGCCGCAGCGCGGACGTGCGCTCGCCCGCCTCGAGCAGGTAGCCGCAGCACATGAACGTCGTCTCCGCCCCCAGCGACTTCGCCACGGCATCCACGCCCGCCGGGCCGCCCGCGCGCGGCAGCAGCTCGTTGGCGGCGAGGTTGGAGGAGTCGAGCACGAGCGAGCGCTCGAGCTCCCACGAGGACGAGCTGAGCGGATCGGCGTCGTCGTGCGCGAACACGCTCAGCAGCAGCGCGAGCTTGACCGTGCTGGCGGCCTCGAAGCGGGCGCCCGCGTTGTAGCCGGCGGTGCTGCCGTCGCCGAGGTTGCGGATCCACGCGGCCGTGTAGAGGCCCGTGCGCGCGGCCAGGCCCAGGACGCTGCGCTGCAGCGGCGCGTCGACCGTGCGCGGCGGCGCCACCTTGGCGGCCGCGGCGGGGAGCCCGAAGACGTGCTCCACGGTGCGCGTCGCGACGACGCGCCCGCCCTTCAGCGCCTCGACCGTGACGGTGATGTCGCGCGGAGGCAGGCCGATCGGTCCGACGAGGAACGCGCGCTTGCCGCTCGTCAGTCGCAGCAGCCGCACCGAGCGCCCGTCGGCGAGCACGCGCAGCGCGGTCGCGCCCGCAGGCGCGATGCCCTGGATGATGCCGGGGTTGGCCTCGTAGGCGAGCGGAGCCGTCAGCGTCAGCGCGATCACAGCCGGAAGGGTAGAGTCACGGCGAATCGCGATCCCCGCCTTCGGAGGCACCCGGGTATGTGGGCAGTCATCATCATCGTCGTCATCGTCGTGCTCCTGGCCCTGTTCCTGGTCGGGATCTACAACGGCATGGTCCGCGCGCGCAACCGCGTCGACGAGGCCTGGAGCGGGATCGACGTCCAGCTCAAGCGCCGGCACGACCTCATCCCGAATCTCGTCGAGACCGTGAAGGGCTACGCGGCGCACGAGAAGGAGGTCTTCGAGGCCGTCACGCAGGCGCGTGCCAACGCCATGAGCGCGCAGGCCGGCGGTGCCGGCTCCGCGGCGCAGGTCGCGCAGGCCGAGGGTCAGCTGAGCGGTGCGCTCGGCCGCCTCTTCGCCGTCGCCGAGGCCTACCCGCAGCTGCGCGCGACCGAGAACTTCCAGCAGTTGCAGGCCGAGCTGACGAACACCGAGGATCAGATCGCCGGCGCCCGCCGCATCTACAACGGCAACGTGCAGGGCTACAACACGCGCATCCAGACCTTCCCCGCGGCCGTCTTCGCCGGGATGTTCGGCTTCGTGAAGCGCGAGTTCTTCGAGATCGACTCGCCCGCCGACCGCGAGGCGCCGTCCGTCTCGTTCGGCAGCGGGCCCGATCAGGCGCCGCCGGCGCCGCCTGCGAGCGCCCCGGCGCCCGACGCCGGCACGCCGCCGGCGGGAGAGGGCACGCCGCCGTCGTAGCAGCCGCTGCCGTCGCGAACGGGGTCAGGCCCCATTCGCGTCAGCTCGTGGCTTCGACCGCCAGCTCGGCGGGATGCGCGACGCGCACGTCGAGGCCCGCCTCCCGCAGCGCGCTGCGCAGCTGGAGCGCGCAGCCCGGGTTGCCGCAGCTGACCGTGCTCGCGCCGCTCGCGCGGATGGCCTCGACGCGGCTCTCGGCGAGCTGCCGCGACAGCTCGGGCTGCGTGAACGCATAGACGCCGGCGGCGCCGCAGCAGCGGCCGTTGCCCGCGAGCTCGACCGGCTCGTAGCCGGCCTCGCGCAGGAGCTGCCGCGGAGCCTCGCGCACGCCCTGGGCGTGCAGCAGGTGACAGGCGTCGAACACTGCGACCGGGCCGCCGCCGCTGCCCTGCGGCGGCGAGGGCGCCTGCACGAGCGCCTCGCTGAGGTCGAGCACGCGCTCGTCGTGGGCGCGCAGCGCGGCGCCGCAGCCGGCCGAGGTCGAGACGAGGATCGCATCCTCGGCCACGCCCGCGAGCAGCTGCTCGCGCAGCTGCTCGCCCGTCGCGAGCTCGCCGTTGTGCAGGTGGAGCGCGCCGCAGCAGCCCTGCTCGGGGCCTTCGACGACGTCGTAGCCCGCCGCGCCGAGAGCGTCGACGGCTGCCTGCTGCGCCGTGGCGAAGGCCTCGCGCATGACGCAGCCGCGCAGCACGACGGCGGCTGGCCCGCCGGGGTTGCGGCACTCCCAGCGCACGTCGGCATGGCCGTCCAGCGCGCGGCCGCTGCGGCCGGCCGAGCCGGGCACGAAGCGCGCGAGCGGGCGCCCGGCGCGCAGCGCGAGCGTCAGCAGGCGCGGCCGGCGCACGAACGAGAGCAAGGCGCGCACCTGCACGGACGGCGTCTGCGCGCCGCCGTCGCGCGCGATCTCGAGCAGCTCGCCGTACTGCACGTCGGACGGGCAGGCCGTCTCGCAGGCGCGGCAGCCGAGGCAGCGGTCGAGCGGGCCGCGCGCGTCCTCGACGGAGAGCTCGCCGGCGACGAGCCGCTGCATGATGTGGATGCGGCCGCGCGGGCCGTCCGACTCGGCAGCGAGCAGGTCGAAGGTCGGGCAGGCCAGCAGGCAGAGTCCGCACGAGACGCACTTGCGCGCGAGCTCGTCGAAGCGCTCGCGCCGGTCGGCCGTGAGGTCGACGCCCGTCACGCGCTCGCCGCCTGCACGACGGCGCGCACGAGCTCGGCGCCCGGCGAGCGCGCCGGCCGGCTCGGCCGGAACAGCTCGCGCGCCGGCTCCGTCACGAGCGCGAGCCGCCGGGCCGCGTCGTAGGCCCACGGCGCGCCGTGTCCGGGCAGCTTGTCGCGCGCGTCGCGCATCGCCATGCGCACCGGCGTGGTGGGGAGGTCGTCGCAGATCGCGAGCCAGCGAGCCTCGTCGATCGTCTCCAGCTCGGCGCCCGCCGCCGCCACGCACCGGTCGACGTTGCCGAGCCTGCGCGCCGCCTCGCCCTCGCCGCAGTCCTCGGCGATCGCGAGCAGGCCCGGCTCGAGCACGACGAGCGCGGCGGGGGCGGCCGGATCGGCCCGCAGCGCCTCGGCCAGCCCGAACGCGTCGCCGCCGCGTGCGAGCAGGCGCACGCGCCGCTCGGGCAGCTGCGCGAGCCGGAAGACGGCCCACTCGGCCGGCGCGCTGCCCATCAGCATGCGGCGCAGGTCGTAGCCCGCGACATCCTTGACGGCCTCGGAGCCGAGCGTGAGGCCGTTCATGCCGGTTGCGAGCACGCGGTCGCGCAGCCGTCCGTAGCGCGCCTCGATCGGTCCGCCGTCGCGACGCTGCAGCAGCTGTCTCACGGTCATCGAGTCGTCGGCGTCGACCGGTAGGAACTGCCCTTCCACGGCAGCGGCGGCCTGCACGGCGCCGAGCGTCTCGTCGCCGCCGGCCCGCAGGCTCGCGTTGCCGGCGCGCAGCTCAGGCGACATCGGCGTACATCCCCCGGCGCGAGTCGCTGCCGGCCTCGGGGATGCGCTTGCCCGGGTTGAGGATGCCCGCCGGGTCGAGCACGGCCTTGACGCGCCGCATCGCGTCGAGCTCGGCCTCGCCGTACTGGCGCCCGAGCGCGTGCAGCTTCTCGAGGCCGATCCCGTGCTCGCCGGTGAGCGTGCCCCCGTTCGCGAGCACCATCACGAGCAGCTCCTCGCTGGCGTCCAGCGCGCGCTGGAACGCGCCCGGCTCGAGGGCGTCGTAGTGCAGGCGCGGATGCAGGTTGCCGTCGCCGAGGTGCGCGACGGACGAGAGCACGAGGTCGTGGCGCGCGGCGATCTCGGCCGCGGCCCGCAGCGAGCTGACGAGCTTGTCGCGCGGCGTCGCGAAGTCGTGGGTGTAGGACGCTGCGTGCATGCGCCCGAGCGCACCGTAGGCGGAGCGGCGGGCGTTCCACGCGATCGCGATCTCCTCGTCGCTGCGCGCCTCGCGCGCGCTGCCACCCGCCTCCTCGACGCAGCGCACGACCGTGCCGATGGCGCGGTCGATGCCCTCCTCGATCGCCTCGACCTCGATCAGCAGGGCGGCCTCGACGTTCGTCGGCAGGACGCCGGGCGCGAGGTGGTCGAGCGCGGCGAGCATGCCGGCGTCGATGAACTCGCAGGCCACGAGACCCGGCGCCTCGAGCACCATGCGCTCGGCGCAGGCGCCGGCCTGCTCGAGCTGCGGGAAGCCAGCCACGACGACCGCGAGGCGCTCCGGCAGCGGCATCAGCCGCAGCAGGGCGGAGGTCACGATCGCGAGCGTGCCCTCGCTGCCCGTGACGAGCGCGCGCAGGTCGGTGGCATCGGTGTCCTCGAGCCAGGCGATGGTGCCGTCGCCGAACACGACCTCGAGGCCGAGCACGGCCTCGCCCGTGACGCCGTGGCCGAGGCAGTGCAGGCCGCCCGCGTTGGTGGCGATGTTGCCGCCGATCACCGACGCGGCGCGCGAGGACGGGTCCGGCGCATAGCGCAGGCCGTGCAAGCGAGCCTCGCTGTCGAGTCGAGCGTTCGGTACGCCGGACTGCACACGCGCCGTGCGCTCCTGGATGTCGATCTCGAGGATCGACTGCATCCTGTTGAACGCGATCACGAGGCCGCCGCGGTGAGGGACGGTCGCGCCGGTCAGGGAGGTGCCTCCGCCGCGCGGGACGATCGGCACGCCGTGGGCGCGGGCGATGCGCACGGCCGTCGCGACGTGCTCGGTCGTCGAGGGGTAGACGAGCGCGTCCGGGTGGCCGATCACGTGCGATGCATCGCGTGCGACGGCGGCGAGATCGGCCGGCTGCGTGTGCACGCGGTCCTCGAGCTCGAAGCGCAGCTCGTCGATCCATGCCTCGCTCATGCGGCGACCATGCGCGGCACGGCCGGGTCGAAGCGCAGCACGAGCCGCTCGATGCGGCCGTCGTCCGCGAACGTCCAGGTGCTCGTGCCGCGGTTGCGGCCGGCGGTCCAGCCGCTTCCCTCCCAGTCGGCCGTGAGCACGCCGTCGCTCAGGCGCAGCCGCCAGAAGCGCGCGACCGCCCCGCTCGGGAGCCGCTCGAGCGGCGTGTCCACGGGACGGGGATGCGGGCCGCCGGCAAGCGCGAAGGCGCCGGCGGGAGCGAAGTAGGCGGCCGCGGCAGCGCGACCGGGCGCGCAGAACGCGCGCTCGAACGCGCGCACGAACGGCTCCGGGTCGCTCGCGGCGACCGCCGGCCGGTAGGGCAGCGCGAGCTCGCAGCCGAGCTCGGGGTGCGCGGGGTCGACGGCCGCCCGCAGCGGCCCGGCGGCCGTCCAGCCGCGGCGCGGGAGCGAGCGCATGAGGCTCGCGCGCGCGGCCTCGAGGTCGGCGGTCGGGGGCAGATCCACGACGAGCGCGTCGCAGGCCTCCTCGCGGCGCAGGCGGTAGCCGTCGGTCGCGTCCGCGCCCGGCACGACGAGCGCGACGCGGCCGCCCTCGGCGTGCCAGTACGGCCGCGCCGGCAGCGCTCGCGCGGCGAGCTGCGCCAGTGCGCCGGCGATCTCGCCGGGTTCGAGCAGCCGCTCGGCGGCGAGCGTGGCCTCGATGTGGCGCGGCGTCGCCGTCTCGCCGAGCTCGCAGAGCAGCGCGAGGCGGTCGTTGAAGGAGCCCCACCCGCCGCGGAAGTCGGCGAGCCAGTCCTCGTTTCCCGCGAAGCCGCGCTGGGTCACGCGCAGCTCGCTGCCGTCGCCGTCGGCTTCGAGCTCGAAGCGCAGGACGCCCCAGTAGGGCGGCTCGAACTGCACCGCGAGCGTGCGCGGCGGCGCGAGCTCGACGATCGGCCCGCCGAAGTTGAGCGCGGGGTGGTGCAGGCCGCGCGCCGAGGGCCAGTGGGGGAACGTGAAGCGCCAGGAGCCGCCGTCGCGCACGTCCGCCTCGGCGCTCGGGAAGAGCCAGCGCCGCAGGTCGGCGAGGTCGGTGAGCGCGCGCCAGACCCGTTCCGGCGGCGCGGCGATGTGCACCCGCTGGTCGACCTCGACGGCCATG
>DASXXY010000056.1:0-8061 GCA_036502805.1 Gaiellales bacterium
CGCCGCTCGATGCGCTCGCGCTCGCCCGCCGTGGCCTGCCCGGCGTCGAAGCCGAGCAGCACGATCTGGTCGTCTTCGAGCAACGGCGTGCGCGGCCCGAAGTCGCGCAGCCCGGGCGTCGCGCCCTCCTCGCCCAGCAGGTGCGCGACGCCCATCCAGTCGAGCGCGCCGTCGATCACGGTGTCGGGCGTGTTGAGGTCGCCGTGCAGGTCGAGGTAGACGAGACCGACCCGGTCGTCGCCCGGGAGGTGGCCCGCGTAGGTGCCGACGCCGACGGTGCAGTCGCCGCCGAGCACGAGCGGCCAGTCGCCGGCCGCGAGCGCGATGCGCACGCGCTCGGCGGTGGCGGCGGCACACGCGGCGACGGCCTCGGCGTTCTGAGCCCGAGGCGATGCGCGATCCGGCGCCCAGCGCCAGACCGGCGCGTCGCCGTGATCGATGAGCTCGAGGCCGGTGGCCTCGAGCTGTGCCAGGAGCCCGACGTCGCGCAAGGCGCGCGGTGCCTGCTCCTGTCCGGGCGCGTACGAGCCGGCGCTCGACGGCACGCCGATTACACCGAGAGGCCTGGTCATGGCCGTGGTCTACCCAGCTACGACGGAACCAGACGCAGCGTCGTCGGCAGATGCGCTTCGAGCACGCTCTCGCAGTCCATGCACGTCGCGCTCTTGATGCCGGCGTGGGCGACGATCCGCGTGCGACCGCCGCACACGAGGCAGCGGCCGCCGAGCGCGCCGTCACGTACCTGATTGGCGCGAGTGGGCGCGAGCGCCTGAGTGATCGCGAAGGCCAGCGTGTCGTTCGGGGCTGGGAGTGCCAAGGCATGCATGTATGCCCTAGGGGATCCTCCGGAAAACCCCCACGATGCGCCCGAGCACGACGACGTCGTCGGCGTAGATCGGAGCCATCGACGGATTGGCGGGCTGCAGCCGGATGCGGTCCTTCTCGCGGTAGAGGCGCTTGACCGTGGCCTCGCCGCCATCGACGAGCGCGGCGATGATCTCGCCGTTCTCGGCGGTGTCCTGGCGGCGCACGACGACGTAGTCGCCGCTGTGGATGCCGTCGTCGATCATCGACTCGCCGCGCACGCGCAGCAGGAAGTTCTCGCCCGAGGCCGTGAGCAGCTCGGGCACCGGCAGCAGCTCCTCGACATGACCCTCCGCGAGCAGCGGCGCGCCCGCGGCGATCTGGCCGAGCAGCGGCAGCATGCGGATGCCGGCCGTCTCGGGCGCGGGCGGCGCCTTGGTGGAGCGGCCGACCAGGTTGAGCGCCCGCGGCTTGGCGGGATCGCGCCGGAGCAGCCCGAGGCGCTCGAGGTTGGCGAGGTGAGCGTGGACGGTCGAGGACGACGTGAGCCCTACGGCCGTGCCGATCTCGCGCACGGTCGGCGGGTAGCCGTGCTGTGCCGAGTGGTCGTTGACGAACGCGAGGATCTCGCGCTGGCGCGCCGTGAGCTGCGCGGCGGGGGCTTCATGAGGCGAACGCATGTTCGTATACTAGACCGGGGTTCGGACGAGGTCAAGGGTGGCACCGCCGGCGAGCCTCCGCTAGCATCCGAATCCACGCGCTGGTGGCGGAATTGGTAGACGCGCTAGGTTGAGGGCCTAGTGGCCTTAGGGTCGTGGAGGTTCAAGTCCTCTTCAGCGCATGACTCGGCGGCAGGGCACTCCGCGCCGCTCTCGAGAGCGGCCCTGCGGGCGGGCTCCGTGACAGGATCCCGCGATCGACACCCTCGCAGCCCACTCCGCTGAAGCCGGCGCCGCATGAGCTGGCAGCTCGCCCTCAGCGGCCTCCTGATCGGCGCGCTCGTGGGGACGACGGGCATGGGCGGGGGCTCGCTGATGACGCCCCTGCTCGTGATCGCATTCGGCTTCGATCCCGCCGTCGCGGTCGGCACCGACCTCGTCCACGGCGCGCTCTTCAAGTCGGTCGGCGCGCTCAGGCACCGCTCGCTCGGCACCGTGCAGGCGCGGCTCTCCGGTTGGATGCTGCTCGGGAGCGCGCCGATGTCGCTGGTCGGCGTGTGGGCGAGCACCTGGATCCACGATCGCTACGGCGACGGCGCGCAGACGGCGCAGTCGCGCGTGCTCGGGGCGGCGCTCGTGATCGGCGCGGCGGGCCTCGTCGCGAAGAACCTGATGCGCTTCCGCAGCGTGCCGGACGGGCCGTTCGTGCTCACCCGCCGCGATCGCATCGCCGCCGTCCTGATCGGCCTCGGCGGCGGCTTCATGGTCGGCCTGACGTCGGTCGGCTCGGGCGTCTTCTTCGGGCTGTCGCTGCTGATCCTGTTCCCGCTGCGCTCCTCCAAGGTGGTCGGGACGGACATCTTCCACGCCGCCGCGCTGCTCTGGGTGGCCGGCGCCGGGCACCTCGTGGCCGGCAACGTCGACCTCGGCTCGGTCGGCTGGCTGCTCGTCGGCTCGCTGCCGGGCGTGCTGATCGGCAGCCAGGTCAGCGTGCGCCTGCCCGACCGCGTGCTCCAGCTCTCGCTCGCCGTCGTGCTGGCGGCGAGCGGCGTCAAGCTCGTCGATCTCCCGGACGCCAACGAGAGCGCGATCGGCGTGCTCTGCGCCGGCCTGATCGCGCTCGCGGTCTTCGCGCGCCGACAGCGGGTCGCGCAGCTCGCCCCCGGCTGAGCGAGACGCACCGAGGCGCGCCGCGCCCGTAGACTCGGAGCATGCGGACGATCGTGCGCGGAGCCTGCCCGCTGGACTGCCCGGACACCTGCTCCTGGCTCGTCGAGGTGGAGGACGGCCGCGCGGTCGACCTGCGCGGCGACCGCGAGCAGCCGTACACGCACGGCGCGCTGTGCCCCAAGGTCAACCGCTACCTCGACGCCGTCAACGGCGACGGCCGCGTGACGCAGCCGCTGCGCCGCGTCGGGCCGAAGGGCGCGGGCGAGTTCGAGCAGATCGGCTGGGACGAGGCGCTCGCCGCGACCGCGGCCGGCCTGCGGGCGGCGATCGACCGGCACGGCCCCGAGTCCGTCCTGCCCTACTACTTCGCGGGCACGGAGGGGATGATCCAGGGCTGGATCATGGGCCCGCGCCTGTTCGCCGCGATGGGCGCCTCGCGGCTCGAGACGACGATCTGCACGGCCGCGGCGAGCGCCGCGCTGAAGGCGACCTACGGCAGCCCCGTCGGCATGGGGCCCGAGGACTTCGAGCACTCGCGGCTGATCCTGCTGTGGGGCGCCAACCTGCTCTCGACGAACCTCCACCAGTGGCGCTACGTGCTGGCGGCGCAGAAGGCCGGCGCGCACGTCGTCGCGATCGACCCGCTGCGCACCGACACCGCGAGCCGCTGCGACGAGCACGTCGCGCCCCGCCCGGGCACCGATGCCGCGCTCGCGCTCGGCCTGATGCGCGTCGTGCTCGACGAGGGCGCCGAGGATCGCGAGTGGCTGGAGCGCCACACCGACGGCTGGCCCGAGCTCGAGGCGCGCCTGGCCGAGTGGCCGGTGGAGCGCGCGGCCGCGATCTGCGGGGTGCCCGTCGAGCGGCTCGTCGCGCTCGGGCGCCGCTACGCGCACACGCGGCCGTCCGCGATCCGGCTCGGCCTCGGGCTGCAGCGCCACGGCGGCGCGGGCGCCGCGATGCGGGCGATCCTCGCGCTCCCGGCGCTGACCGGCGACTTCCGCCACGTCGGCGGCGGCCTGCTGTCGATGACGAGCGGCCACTTCGGCGGCATCCGGCCGGGGCGCGTCGCGATCCCCGACGACCTCGGCGCCCCGCCCGCGCGCACGATCAACATGTCGCGCCTCGGCGAGGCGCTGCTCGTGACCGACGACCCGCCGGTCGCGGCGCTCGTCGTCTTCGACGCGAACCCCGCCGCCAGCAACCCCGACCTCACGCGCGTGCAGGCGGGCCTCGCGCGCGAGGACCTGTTCACGGTCGTGCTCGAGCAGCGGCTCACCGACACGGCGCTGTACGCCGACATCGTCCTGCCCGCGACGATGCAGCCCGAGCACCTCGACCTCCACAACTCCTACGGGCACCACTACGTGACGCTCAACGTCCCGGCCGTGACGCCGCCGGGCACGTGCCTGCCGAACAGCGAGATCTTCCGCCGGCTCGCGGTCAGCCTCGGGCTCGACCACCCGCGCCTGCGCGAGTCGGACGAGGACGTCGCGCGCGACGTGCTCGACTGCCCGGCCGCGCGCGCGGCCGGGATCACGTTCGAGCGCCTGCGCGACGAGGGCGCGCTGCGCGTCGCACCCGAGGGCGCGGCGCCGTTCGCCGCCGGTGGGTTCCCGACCGCGACCGGCAACATCCGCCTGCTCGCGCCGGAGCTCGCCGAGAGCGGCAACGACCCGCTGATCGGCTACGTGCCGCCGCACGAGCTCGAGGACGAGGAGCTCGCGAAGCGCTTCCCGCTGGCCCTGCTCTCGCCCGCGTCGCGCTTCGTCCTCAACTCGACGTTCGCGTCGCTGCCGTGGCACCGCAAGCGCCTCGGCGGCCCGATCGTGCACCTCCACCCCGTCGACGCCGATGCGCGCGGCATCGCCTCGGGCGCGCGCGTGCGCGTCCACAACGACCGCGGCGCATTCAACGCCGAGGCGGTCATCGACGACGCCGCCCAGCCGGGCGTCGCGTTCACGTTCAAGCAGCAGTGGCCGCAGCTGCTGGCCGCCGGCGAGCACCCGAACGCGACGATCCCGGAGCGCGACGCCGACCTCGGCGGCAGCCCGACGTTCCACGACAACCGGGTCGAGATCTCGCTCGCCGGCGAGAGCGCGGCCCCGTAGCCGCGCGACGGGGCGGGCCGGTGGACGGCGATCTCACGTCCGCGCGCGCAGCCGCGTCCACCTGACGTGACGACGCCGAGACAGCCGCTGCCGCCGTTCGACCAGGTGGTCGAGCTGCACGGGCCCGCCGTGCTGCGCTTCTGCACGGCGCAGGCCGGCGCGCAGCGGGCGGAGGACTGCTTCCAGGAGACGATGCTGGCCGCGCTGCGCGCCTACGACACGGTCCGCGACCCCGGCGCCGTGCGCTCGTGGCTGTTCTCGATCGCCCAGCACAAGGCCATGGACGCGCACCGCGCGCGCGTGCGCGAGCCCGATCCCGTGGCCGATCCCGAGACCGCCGCCGGCGTCCGGACGGGCACGGCGGACGACGGCATCGAGCTGCCCGAGAGCGCGCTCTGGCGGCTCGTCGCCACGCTGCCCGAGAAGCAGCGCACGGCCGTCGGGCTGCGCTATCTCGGCGACCTCTCGCATGCCGAGATCGGCGGCGTCATGGGCACGAGCAGCGAGGCCGCGCGGCGGAACGTCTTCGAGGGGCTGCGGCGGCTGCGCGGGGAGCTCGAGCCGGCTCAGGAGCTCAGAGCCGGAGCGGGTTCGTCCACGCCCGCCGACCGCGCCCGTCGCTGATCTCGAGCCGCGACCAGCCGCCGGCGCGCGGTCGCTCGAGGCGCGTGCGCAGGAGGGCGCCGTCCGCGTCCCGCGCGAGGATCGCGCCGCGATGGCGCAGGCCGAGGCGCCCGGCATTGACGCGGCCGCCGTCGTGCGGTCCGGCGATCAGCGCGACCGACGCGCACGGCGACGTCGTCACGGTCACGCCGTCGTCGATCTCGAGCGCGTGGATCTCAGGCCCCTGCGAGGCGTAGAACGTGCCGTCGCGCAGGGCGTCGAGCACCGCCGCCGCGCTGCGCTCGCGGGCGCGCACGAGCGTCCAGGCATGGCCGCTGTCAAACCCCGGCATGTGCGAGTCGTCGGTCGCGAGGCCGAAGCACGGCCGCCCGTGCGCCAGCAGGTCGTCCCAGTAGTCGCCGGCGAGCCCGCGCGAGCACTCGATCTCGCAGCCCGCGTTGAAGACCTCGATGCCGCGCAGCGCGGGCGCGTCCAGCACCTCGCGGACGCCCGCCCCCGTCCAGCGCGGATGCGCGAGGTAGGCGACGCCGCCCGTGCCGTCGATCCACTCGGCGGCGGCCGCCAGCGACGCGAACGGCTCGCGCCGCTCGGGGAGCTCCGGGATCCCGTAGGCGAGCACGTGACCGTCGCGGCCGTTCGGCAGCGTCGCGTTGAGCTCGCAGCTCGGGATCACGACGATCCCGTCGCTCGCGACCTGCGTGACGTGCCAGTGATCGGTCGTCGCGAGCACGTCGTAGCCCGCGCGCTCGTAGTGGGCCGCGAGCGCGGCCGGCGGCGCCTCGCCGTCGGAGGCCGTCGTGTGCGCGTGCAGCGAGCAGCGCAGCCACTCGCCCGTCGCCGTGAAGGGATCCACCCGCGCAGCGTTCCAGCCCGCGCGCGGCGCGGTGGTGCCGGAGTGGTGACGAGCCGGTGAGAGCCCGGGTGCGGGAGCTACACGCGCCGGGCGGCGTCGGCGAAGCGCTCGGCCGTCTCGTCGAGCTGCGCCCGGGCGTCGTGGCGGCGTGCGCGCTCGCGCTCGAGCAGGCGGCCGGCGACGAAGGCGGCGGCCGGCGAGCCGTGCGGGCCGATCTCGAGCAGCCGCTCCTCGGCGACGACCGTGTCCTGGTGGTCGCCGAGCAGGCCCTGGAGGTCGGCGGCGCGCTTCGCGAGGCGCTTCGCGTCGCGCCCGATCGCGCGCCGGCCGAGCTCGGCGGCATAGCGCGCGCGCTTGGCGGCGAGCCGCACGGCGTGCAGCTCCTCGTCGCGCGAGCGCGCCGTGACGCCGTGCAGCGCGCGCAGGCCGCGCCAGGCGGCCTTGTGCACGAGGCGCTCGAGCGAGATGCCCGACGACGACTCCGGCAGGCCGCTGTAGAACGTCTCGAGGCGGTCGAGGAGCGCGATGTAGCGCTGCGCGTCGAGCGCCTCGGCGAGGCGCGCGCGGGCCGGGTGCGAGCGCTCCTGGATCAGCCGCTCGAGCTCGGCGCCGCCCGCCTCGGACTCCGGCCCGAGGCCGGCCACCTGCTCGTGCACGTAGCCGCTGAAGACGTCGAAGTCGCGCACGTCGCCGAGCACGCCGCCGAGCCAGCTGAGCTCGTCGCGCGTCTCGGCCACCCAGGCGGCGTCGAGCAGCTTCCTGCCCTCCTTGAGCGCGCTGCGCATGCGCCGCGTCGCGACGCGCATCCCGTGCACGCCCTCGACGTCGCCGCGGCGCGTCGGGGGATCGCCCATCACGAGCGCGTCGAGCTGCGCCTGGAGGTACTCGGCGAGGTGCTCGACCGGCGCCGCGCTGCGCTTGACGCGCGTCGTGCCGGGCGCCGGGAGGTCGAGCGCCTGGAAGACCTTGGGGCGGCCGTCGCCCGGGCGCGCGCCCGACTCCAGGAGGTAGCGCTCGAGCTGCTCCAGATGCGCCTCGGAGCCGCCTTCGAGCTGCTCGATCTCGACCTCCGAGAACGAGCGCACGAACTTGCCGTCCTCGTGCACCTGGACGGTGTCGTGCACGACCTCCGCGACGGCCCGGCCCTCGGACGAGACGCGCACCGCGCGGCGCAGCGTGTGCAGCTCGGCGAGCGGCACGAGCTCGCGGCCGCGCACGAACGCGGTCACGAGGCGGGCGAGCTCGTCGGGCACGCGCGGGCTCGGCGAGTCGTGCTCGATCTCGAGCCGATCGCCGTCGGTCGGGAGCTTGAGCTGCCACAGCGGGCGGCCGTCCTCGAAGCGCCGCCGCAGCGTCACGCCGTAGCGCGCGAGCCGCTGGTCGTCGGTGTCGTAGTACATCGCCCGCAGCTGCTTCGGCGTCGTGTCGACCTGCAACGGGGGCAGCGTGAAGTCGGCGTCGACGGACAGCTTGCGCTCGCGCTCCATCGTCTCCTTCATCGCACGTGCTCCTCGCTCGTCTCCGATCACCGGGCCGGCTGCACGAGGCTACTCCACGACGGGCCTCTCCACACCCTCACAACGGCTGGTCCAGGGGGATTGGTGAAAGGGTGGTGAACGTTTCCCGGCTCCGGGACATCCCACCCTAGTGTGAGTGACGTGAGCCCGCCGCCGACAGCTCCGGGAGCGTCCCGCACGGTCAGCGCCGGCGTCGAGATCGAGCGCCGGTGGCGGCGCGCGCGGGCCTTCGCCTGCCCGCCGCGATCGGCCCCTCGCGCGTCGTCGCCGAGCGGCAGCGCGCAGAGCAGCGCGCGCGGCTGCGCGCCCGCCACGACGACGAC
>DASXXY010000057.1:0-8945 GCA_036502805.1 Gaiellales bacterium
TGTCGCCGGCGACGAGCGCGAGCACGGGCCTGCCGTCGCACAGGAACACGAGCGACTTGACGATCTGCGCGACGCTCGCGCCGACGGCGGCAGCGGCCTCGACCGCCGTGCGGGCGGAGTCGGGCGTCTCGACGATCTCGCAGTCGAGGCCGGCGGCGAGGAGGGCGTCGCGGACGCGCTCGCGGGAGCTCTTGGCGGGCGTGCTCATGGCGGGCATTGTCCGCGCAGCGGCGGCGTGCTGCGTCAGGCCGCGCGCGGCAGCGCTTCGGCCGCGGCCGCGGCGAGCACGGCCTCGAGCGCGGCGACGACGGCCGGGTCGAACTGCGTGCCGGAGCAGCGCCGCAGCTCCGCGAGCGCCTCGTCGCCGCTGCTCGCGCTCGCGTAGGGCCGGATCTGCGTCATCGCCGAGTACGCGTCGGCGACCGCGACGATGCGGGCCTCGATGGGGATCGCGAACCCCGCGAGCGCGTCGGGGTAGCCGCGGCCGTCGAAGTGCTCGTGGTGGTGGCGGATCGCGGGCCCGGCGGGATGCAGCGCGGGGATGCGCTCGACGATCTGCTCGCCGAGCTGCGCGTGGCCGCGCATGATCGCCCACTCCTGCTCGTCGAGCGCGCGCGGCTTGAGCAGCACGCGCTCGGGCACCGAGAGCTTGCCGATGTCGTGCAGCCAGCCGCCGAGCTCGCAGCGCAGCGCGGTGCGCACGTCGAGGTGCAGGCAGCGCGCCATGCGGGCGGCCAGCGAGGCGACGTAGGCCGGATGCTCGGGCGGCGCGCCCTCGCGCACGCCCACGGCGACGGCCAGCGCCTCGGCGATGCGGATCGCCTCGGGGCGCTCGGCGACGAGGTCGCCCGACGTGATGTCGCTCGCCAGCAGCACGCGGTTGCGCCCACGGCGCTTGGCCGCGTAGAGCGCGCGGTCGGCGAGCTCCACGAGCGCGTCCAGGCTCTCGCCCGAGGCCAGCGGCGTGGCGCCGCCCGAGACCTCGATGGTCAGCTGCTCGCCGTCGACGACGATCGGCGTGCTGTCGATCGCGCGCTGCAGGGCGACCGCGCGGGCCGCGAGCTCGCGCTCGTCGCCCACGTCGCGAACCAGCACGGCGAACTCCTCGCCGCCCCAGCGCGCGACGCAGTTCCCCTTGCCGGCGGCCGCGCGCAGGCGGCGCGCGACCTCGACGAGCACGCGGTCGCCGGCGCCATGGCCGAGCGCGTCGTTGACCTGCTTGAAGTGGTCGAGGTCGAACAGCACGAGCCCGCCGCGGCGCCCGGACTCCAGCGCCAGCGCCACGTGCTCGCTGAGCGCGAGGCGGTTGTAGGCGCCCGTGACGACATCGGTGCGCGCCTGCTGCTCGGCCTGCACGCGCAGGTCGCGCAGCTCGGCGTTCGCGCCGCGCAGCTGGTCGACGCTCGACTGCAGGCGGCGCTCGAGCTGGCGCCGGTCGCTGACGTCGAGCACGAGGCCGAGCCGCACGTTGCGGCCGTCGCCCGTGTCGTAGAGGACGTTGCGGTCGAGCACCCAGCGCTCGACGGTGTCGTGCCCGACGAGGCGGTAGGAGGCCTCGAACTGGCGTCCGCTCGAGAACGCGCGGGCCTGCGTATCGAAGTCGGCGCGGTCGTCCGGGTGCACGAGCGCGAGCCATTCGCCGCGCGAGCCGGCGCCGCCCGGCGGGGCGCCGCCCGTGAAGCGCTCGCGGTTGGGGCTCGCGCTGGTCGTGTGCCAGACGCCGGCCTCGTCCTGCTCGAGCACGTAGACGTAGGCGTCGACGGCCTTGAGGACGTGCTCGAGCTTCGCCTCGCTGGCCGCGAGCGCGGCCTCCGCGGCGCGGCTCGACGTGATGTCGGAGGCGATGCCGATGACCTCGATGGCGCCGCCGGCCAGCCGCTGGCTCTTGGAGCGCTCGCGCATCCAGCGCGTCACGCCGTCGGCGCCGCAGAGCCTGAACTCGACGGAGGCGTTCTCGTTGCCCGCCTGCGCGGCCATGAAGGCGTCGTAGATCTCGCGGTCGTCGGGATGGACGGCCTTGATCCAGTTCTCGGCGTTCTCGTCGGCCTCGGTGCCGCCCAGCAGCGATGCGCCGTTCGGGCTCTGGTAGGTCTCGTGGTAGGTGCCCTCACCGTCGAACCAGCCGGTGTAGAGGTGCTCCTCGAGCTCGATCAGGAGCCGCTCGATCGTCTCGGCGCGCAGCAGCCGCTCGTGCTCGACGCCGACGTCCTCGATCACGCCGACGACGGTGCCGTCGCGGTCGGCGGCCGCGCGCTCGCGCACGAACAGCGTGCCGTGCGCGCCGCGCACCCGGTACTGCACCTCGCCGCGGCCGTCGCGGCGCACCGCGTCGGCGAGCCGCACGAGCTCCACGCTGTCGGACGGCTCGACCGCGCCCGCGAAGCTGCGCGGGTCGACGCCCTCGCTGCGCAGGCGCCCGGCCTCCACGAACTCGCGCGCGAGCCCGGTCTCCGTCAGGCGCGCACGGTAGGTGCCGAGCGCGGTCAGCGCTGCGGCCAGGGTCGGCAGCGTGCCGGCGCCCGGCGGTCTCGCGCCGGGGTGATCGACGAATGGGCGCACCACTTACATGCATCGGCGTTCCGCGGGTGCCGCTTGAGCACCCTCTCGGGGCCCTTCGGCGCGTCGTCACCGGATCTTCACCGCGAGTTCACCAGAACGCATCCCGGCGGGGCTCGGCCCGCCGCTATTACCTGCAGACAGGATGACGACGGTGCTCGTGATCGAGGACGACGGCGTGATCGCACGGGCCATGGGGGCCCACCTGCGAAACGCCGGCTTCGACGTCGAGTGGGCGGACGACGGCACCAAGGGACTGCGCAAGCTGCGCTTCGAGCGGCCGGACGTCTGCGTCGTGGATCTGATGCTGCCGGGCCTCGACGGCTGGGGGCTGATCGAGCGGGCGCGCGACGAGGGGCTGATGACGCCGATCCTCGCCGTGAGCGCGCGCGGCAACGAGCACGACAAGGTCGCGACGCTCTCGCTCGGCGCAGACGACTACCTCGCGAAGCCGTTCGGGATGGCGGAGTTCATGGCCCGCGTGCAGGCGCTCGCGCGGCGCGCGCGCGTCGCCCCGCCGTCCGACCGCGAGCACGCGCTCGAGTTCCCGGGCCTGCGCATCGATCCCGCCCAGCACCGCGCGTTCCTGCTCGGCTCGGAGGGCGGCGCGACGGATGCGCGGCTGACGCGCACGGAGTTCCGCCTGCTGCACCAGTTGGCGCGCAACAACGGCCGCGTGCTGAGCCGCGACGAGCTGCATCAGCGCGTCTGGGACGTGCCCTACCGCCACCGCGACCGCACGGTCGACGTGTTCGTGCGCAAGCTGCGCGAGAAGCTCGACCGCCGCTCGAGCTTCACCTACGTGCACACGCACTACGGCGTCGGCTACCGCTTCGGGGCCGAGGTGCGCGGCAGCGACATGCACGCCGCGGCGCAGAGCGCGTAGCGGTCACCGGGGCCACCGCGGCCCCCGGCGGCCGGCGGCGCGCTCGACCTGATGCAGGACGGCGTCCCGCAGAACCGCATCCTGCCGGCCGCGCCTGAGCAGGCTCAGAGCGCGGCGAGCGCGCTGCGGGCGATCGCGGTCAGCTCCTGCGAGAAGTCGGGGTAGGGGCCGCAGCCGGCGTCGATCGCCGCGACCACGGCGCGCAGGTTCGCCTCGCCCGTCGCGGCCACCGAGCGCGTGATGCGCTGGACGTCGTCGCAGAACGCCTCCGACTCCTCGAGAAAGGCGGTCGCGGCGGCGCGCCCCATGACCGGGTAGTGCGCCGTCAGCAGCAGCTCGGGGCGGAGCGCCCGCAGCGTCGCGATGGTCTCGCGATAGGCGGGGAGGTCGTAGATGCGCGGCGGCTGCAGCAGCGTGCCGGCGCGATCGCAGACGCCGCGGTGCAGGACGGCGTCGATGATGATCGCCGTGCGCTCGCCGGCGTGCCAGAGCCCGATGTGGCCCGCCGTGTGCCCGGGCAGCGCCAGCACCTCCCAGCGCTGGCCCGTTCCGAGGCGGATGGTCTCGCCACCGAGCAGGCCGAGGTCGACCGGCGCGCTGCCACCGAGCTCGCGCTCGATGAAGCCGAGCACGTCCTCGCCGAGCGTGAAGCCGTAGGGCTCGAACCAGCGGTAGTTCTCGGCCAGGATCGCCTCGTTGGACTCGACCCAGCGGCGATCCGGCTCGCCGCACGAGATGCGCGTGCGCGGCGAGCGCTCGTGGAGCCTGCGGTTCGAGCCGATGTGGTCGACGTCGGCGTGCGAGACGAGCAGGTCGTCGAGCGCGTCGACGGCGAGCCCGAGCGCGGCGAGGTACGGCTCGATCGCCTCGTCGAGGGTCTGCGACAGGCCGCTGTCGACGAGCAGCGTGCGCTCACTGCCGGTGAGCAGGTACTGGGCCATGGAGCGCGCGCCGAGATCCTCCTCGATGCGGTGGATGCCGGGCGCGACCTCGCTCATGGCGATCCCAGCCGCGCGCGCAGGCCCGCGATCGCGTCGGCGCCGTGGTGGAGCGTCAGCCGCACGTCGTAGTCGCGCTGCTCGCCGGGCGCGAGCACCACGAGCTCGCCGGCGGCGCGCGCCGCCTGCCGGCCCTCGCTGCGGAGGTTGCCCGGCTCGAGCCCGATCACGTAGTTGCCCTCGCTCATCACGCGCCACTGCAGCAGGCGCGGCAGCGTCGCGATGCCGAACTCGACCTCCAGCGCGAGCGCGCGCCCGTCGCCGATGTCGTCGTTGACGACGGCCGCTCGGCCGAGCCCGTCGCCATCCGCGATCGGCGTGTGCTCCCAGACCTGCTCGACCTCGCCCTGCGCGGGCGCGTCGACGGCGTGCCAGTCCCGACCCTCGGCGGCCGTCGTCGCGACGCGCGGCGTGCCGACCGTGGCCTCCACGCGCGCGCCCGGCCCGACGAGCGGCCAGCCGGCGTTGACGTGGTAGAGGATCATCTGCGGCGTGGGCGCGTAGCCCTCGTTGCGCACGCGATCGCCGATGCGCACGGCGCCGGAGCCGATGCCGATGCGGATCTCGCGCTCGAGCACGAGCACCGCCCCGAAGACCTCGGCCTGGCGCACGTCGCCGCGGCAGAAGACCTCGCCCGCGTCCCAGTCGATGCCGTAGCCCGTCAGCCGCGCCGGCGTGGAGGAGAGCCGGCCGTGCAGCGGGAAGTCGTGCGTCTCGCGGCCCGGGTAGCCGAACGCCGACGCATCGTCGCTGCCTGGACCGAACGTGTGCTCGAGGCCGCACGTCGTCAGGAGGCCGCCGGCGAACGTGCGGAACGGCCCCCAGCCATGCGGATCCGCGAACCACGGGCCCGCGAGGCCCGTGGGCGAGATCCAGGCCACGGGAACGCCGCGCACGCTGGCGCGGCCGAGGTCGAGCGCGCGGTCGACGATCACCTCGACCTCGATCTCGCCGCTGCGCAGGCGCACGCAGCGCACGCCGCGCTCGCTGCCGTCGCCGAGCGTGAGCAGCTCCGCGCCGACCGCCTGCTCCGGGCGACCGGTCAGCCGCCGCGCGTCGTCGCGCCCGAAGGCCGCGCCGAACGCGCTCACCTGCATCTCCCGGCGCCGCCTGCCGCCCCGCTGCCGATCGCCACCGCCGCCGCCCTCCTGGCTCGTCTCCGCGACTCGGCAGGACAAAGCTCCGAGCTTTGCGGCGACGCTAGCAGCCTGCAAATCCGCTCGCAATGCCAAGCGGCATTCGCGTCGTCCGGTAAAAATCAGATAAAGTCGCCGAATGGCCCTGCCACAGGCCCGTCAGTCCCTGCCCGAGCAGGTCGCGGCCCGCCTGCACGGGCTGATCAACGAGGGCGTCTTCCGGCCGGGCACCCAGCTGCCGCTGCAGCGCGCTCTCGCGCAGCGCTTCGGCGTCTCGATCACGGTCGTGCGCGAGAGCCTCGCGCTGCTCGCCGCGTCCGGCCTGATCTGGAGCCGCTCCGGCGCGGGCACGTTCGTGACCGACGAGCCGGCCGAGACGCTGCGCTTCCCGATGTGGGTGCGCCAGCCGACGACGCTGGAGGAGCTGACCGAGGCGTTCGAGGCGCGCGACGCGCTCGAGGACACGCTGCTCGAGCTCGCTGCCGCGCGCAGGGACGACGACGACATCGCGCGGCTGCGCGAGAGCCTCGACGACATGAGCGCGGCGGGGGAGAGCGCCGAGCAGTACGCGGACGCCGACCTCGCGTTCTCGCTCGCGATCGCCGTCGCGGCTCGCAACCGCCCGCTCGCCGGCGCGCTTGCAGCGCTGCGCCGGGCCGTCCGCGAGGTCATGGTGCTGCGCGCCCGCCAGGCGATCGCCGACGGCTCGCTCGCGGACATCGTCGATCTCCACCGCCAGCTCGTGGGCGCGCTCGAGCTCGCCGATGCGAAGCGTGCCGCGCGCGTGCGCGAGGAGATCCGCGAGCGCACGCGCGGCCTCGCGGTCGCGCATGCCCGCCTGCTCGCGCGCGACCCAGCCGAGCCACCTGCCGAGCGACTGCGAGGAGTCCCGCAATGAAGACCGCAGAGCGCACCCGCATCGCCTTCGGGCGCGGCACGCCGGATCGCGTGCCGATCCACTGCTGGCTCGGCCTGCCGCTGATCCGCGAGCTGAAGCCCGCGGCGCTGTCGATGACGGAGATGCTGCAGTGGTGGATCGACGACCCGATGGGGTCGATCGTGAAGATGCAGCAGGACCTCGGCCTCGACCCGATGATCACGACGTACTCGCAGCACATCGGCGAGCACGAGATCTGGCCCCGGATGCTGTTCCCGCGCCCGTACGAGACGGCCACGTGGACGGAGACGTTCCACGAGAGCGCGCAGGGCGAGGGCTGGCGCGAGCACACCCACCTGATCACGACGCCCGACGGCGACCTCGACTACTCCTACCGCACCGAGGACGGCTTCGGCACGTCGTGCCACGACTACCTCTTGAAGGGCGACGAGCCCGAGCGCAAGCTCGCGGCGCTGCGCCACTTCCCGGCGGGCGAGCTCTACGACATGTCCGTCATGCGCGGCATGGTCGAGAAGGTCGGTGACGAGGCCTGGTGGCTGCACCACGTGGTCGGCCCGTGGGACATGGCGGCCGAGGTGCGCGGGCTCGTCAGCCTCTCGATGGACCTCTACGACCGGCCGCAGTTCGTGCACGACCTGATGCGCGTCTGCACCGACTGGCTGCTCGGCTTCTACCGGGCGCTCGGGCAGACCGGCATCCACTCGATCTCCATGAACGAGACCTGGACGGGCGTCGGCATCGCCCGAGCCCACTTCCTCGAGTTCATGCAGCCCTACGAGAAGGAGTGCGTCGAGGCCGCCCACGCGGCGGGCTACCTCGTCAGCTTCCACAACTGCGGGCGCGCGACGCTGTTCCTCGAGGACATCGCCGACATGGGGCCGGATGCCGTCGAGACGCTGACCTCGAGCCGCTCCTCGGGCGACGTCGACCTCGCCAACGCGAAGCAGCGCATCGGCGATCGCGTGTGCCTCTTCGGCGGCGTCAACGAGCACCTCCTGCATGAGGCCGACGAGGCCGCGGTCAGGGCGGAGGTCGCGCGTTGCCTCGACGCCGCGATGGACGGCGGCGGCTACGTGCTGCGCTCGACCGGGCAGATCTTCTCCTCGAAGCCCGGCCTGATCGAGGTCATGTGCGAGACCGCGCGCGAGCTCGGCGTCTACCACTAGACCGCGCGTCGCCCGCCGGCCGGTGGCTGTCGCCGCCTGCCGAAAACGACGAAACCCGCTGTGGCAGCGGGCTTCGTGGATGGAGCTAAGCGGGCTCGAACCGCTGACCTCCTGGGTGCGATCCAGGCGATCTCCCAGCTGAGCTATAGCCCCGGGACATGGAACTCTACCAGCCGCGCGACGCCGGGAAGCCGGGCTGCGCGACGCGCGAGCGGCGACCTCAGGGGGCCGGCGTGGAGCTCTGCTCGCCGGGGGACGTCTGCGTGCCGGGCGCCGCCAGACCCTGGTCCCCGTTCGTCTCGGAGATGCCGCCGAGGCTCGTCTGCCGCTTCGGGGCCTTCTTCGGCTTCGTCGTCGCCGTTGCCGCTTTGTGGGTCGTCGTGCTCGTGCTGGTGGAGGTGGCTGCGTGGGTGGTCGTGACCGCGGAATGAACCTTCAGCGCCACTGCGCCATCGGTGCTGTTGACCGACGACGCGTTGGTCTTCGCGTGTCCGCCGCGGCCGCTGTGCAGCGCTGCCGTCTCAACGGTGCCGACCTTGTGGAGCTCGATGCTGACCGGGACGGAGGCCTGTGCCTGCTTCGGCTTCCCCGTGCTCGCGGTGCTGATGCTCGGACGAAACGTCACCTGACTGCCGAGGGAGTCGGTCAACGGGCCCAGCGCAATCAGGCCGGCGACGCTCACGCCTGCCAGTGCCCCCGCGGGAATCCAAGCCCGATTCATCCCTGTGTCTCCCTCATCTACCTTGCACCTGCCCGGCACCAACCCTACTCTCGGTCTGTTGCCGTTATTCGGCATGCGAGCCCGATTCATGAGGGTTGGCGTTACCCCACTGGCGGGAATCTGCATTGGCCTTCAAGCTCCGGCTCCAGATCTTCTTCGTAATTCTAACGGTACTTCCACTCCTCGTGGGAGGGTGGATGATCCAACGCACGGTCGTCGAGAGCCGTAGGTCCTCGATCGACCAGCGGCTGGCCTCTGGGGTGCAGACGCTCGCGACGCAGTACTCCGCGGTGCTCGACTCGTCGAACGCCGCGCTCAACGCGCTGCCGCGCAACTCGCAGCTGCAGCAGGCAGTCGTCGACAAGGACACGGCGACGGTGCGCAAGCTCGCGCACCTTTCTTCGGTCGGCAACCTGATCGTGACGGTCGCGGACGCTCGGGGCAAGCTGATCACGCTGCCACAGGGGCCGAACGCGCTCTCGATCAAGCGCACGCGGATCGGCACGCCTCGCGCGATCGCGACCGTGCATACGTACGTCGACCTCACGAGCCTGATCGGCCTCTCGCAGCAGGCCGACAAGGAC
>DASXXY010000058.1:0-8307 GCA_036502805.1 Gaiellales bacterium
GCGCGCGGCCTGCAGCTGCGCTGCGAGCCCGGGCGGTCGCTCGCCGACGGCTGCGGGCTGACCGCCGCCCGCGTCGAGTTCCGCAAGCAGCGCCGCGACGGGACGTGGCTGATCGGGCTCGCCATGAACCGCACGCAATGCCGCTCGACCGCGGACGACTTCCTCGTGGACCCGCTGCTCGTGGGCGCGCCCGACGCGGCTCCCGCACGCCCCACCGGGCCGATCGAGGGCTACCTCGTGGGCGCCTACTGCATCGAGCGCGAGCTGCTGACGTGGCGGCGCATGCGCTTCCCGCGCGGCGTCGCGGTGGGGGACATCGTCGTCTTCCCGAACACCGCCGGCTACCTCATGCACATCCTCGAGAGCGCCTCGCACCAGATCCCGCTCGCGCGCAACGTCGTCGTGCCGCCCGAGGGCGAGCCGTACGCCGACGCGATCGACGAGCCGCCCTCAGGCGCGCGGGATGCGGACCGTGCGGCTGACGAGCTTGACCGTGCCGTCGGCGTTGCGCAGCCGTAGGCGCAGGCGCGCCGGGCCCGCCTTCGTCGCGTGCGGTATCGCGAGCCGGATGCGCTGGCTGCCGTCGATGTCGCCGACGACCTTCCGCGCGGTGGTCGCGCCCTGCCGCGACAGCGCGAACGTCGCACTGACCGTCTCGTAGGCGTCGATGTCGGCGGTCAGCCAGCGCTTGCCGTTCGCGCCGCGGCGGACGCGCACCCGGCCGAGCACGGCGTGGACGGCGCGCACCGCCAGCACCTCCGGCTCGCCCGGCGCGAAGCGGACGATCTCGCGGGCCGGTGCCGGTGCCGAGGCCGGTGCTGCCGCCGCGCCGGTGACCGGTGGGCGGCTCGTCAGCACCGCACGCACCCACTGCTGCCGACGGTCGACCGAGTCGCGGCCGCCGCCGTCCGTGAAGAGCGACTCGTAGATGCCGCGATCGACGCGCCCGTACGGCACCACCGCGCAGTTGCAGTGGAGGTGAGCGCGGCCGGCGTTCGCGACGACGGCGCTCGCGAAGAGCTTGTTGGCACCGTGCGCCACGCACGCCGCACAGGCCGCGCAGCCGCAGGTGGCGGCGTCGGCGCCGCCGAACGGGTCGAGCGCCCAGACCTCCCGCTTCTCGGCCGCGGCGGCCCCGGCGGCGAAGCCCCCGAGCGTGCCGGCCGCAGCCACGAGGCCGGCGCCCAGGAAGCTGATCCGCGAGATCGTGCGAGCTCCGTCTCGGCCGGGGGAGCCGCAGCATGCATTGCCTCGTTGCGCGAGGTCCGTAGTCCGGGCGTGTCCGCTCTGACCGGTCGGACGGCCTCCCTGGTAACCAGGGTCGAGCCCTCCTTCCGGCAACCGCGAACCGTTTCCGTGCTCGTGACCAGACGCTCGCGATGCGCTGCGGCTTCCTCGGCCGAACCAGATCCAGTCTCCCCTCACCGGCTCGACATCGGTCACCGCATCGGGGGATGCCCCCCTCATCCGGGTGTTCTCGCTGCGACAATCGAGTGTGACACCCCGATCGTGCCGGGACTACGCGCACGCGAGTTACCTTCCGCAGCTCGACTTCCGCATCTAACCGAACGTGGAGCACCGCATGCCTGACGCCGAGAACAAGCCGATCCTGCTCTGCTACGACGGGTCGGACGACGCGTTCAGGGCGATCGAGCTCGCGGGCTCGCTCTTCCCGGGCCGCAGCGCCGTCGTCCTCTCGGTGTGGGAGAAGTACGGCGTGCTCTCCGGCATCCAGCGCGTCGACGACGAGCTCATGCAGGAGGCCACGCAGCAGATGGCGGCCGACGGCAGGGAGCGCGCGCAGTCGGCGGGCTTCAGCGCGACGCCCGTCGCCATCGAGGCCGAGCACGGGGTGGCGAGCGCGATCGTCGACGCCGCCGACGAGCACGACGCGGCGCTCATCGTGATGGGCACGCGCGGCAACACGGGCATCCGCTCGCTGCTGCTCGGCTCGGTCTCGCACAGCGTCGCCCACCATGCGCATCGCCCGCTGCTGATCGTGCCGTCCGGGCCCCTCGCCGAGGCCCGAGCGGGGGCCGCCAAGCGCTAGAACGCCTGCGCGGAGCTTCAGGATCGCCCGCGCTCAGCCGATAGCCGGAGCATGAGCGGCGACTCCGACGGCGATGCCCTCGCGCGCGAGATGGCGCGGTCGACGGCCGCGCTCTTCGGTGCGGCCTCGCTCGTCACGATCATCGGGCTCGTGCTGCCCCACGCCGCTCAGGTCGACCAGACGGGCCTCGTGGTCGTCGCCGCGCTCGCCGGCACGGTCGCCGCGGCCCTGGCCTTCGGACGCGAGCGCGTGCCGCTGTCGCTCTACCCGTTCGTGGCGGTGATCGGCACGCTGACGGTCTCGCTCGGGCTCTTCTTCAACGGCGAGCGGCACGGCGGCCCGGTCGGCTCGGACGAGATGTTCTACCTCTGGGTGGTGCTCTGGGCGGCCTATTACTTCCGGCGCAGGGTGCTCGCCGTGCAGGTCGTGATCGTGCTCGCCGCCTTCGCGGCGACGCTCGCGCTGATCCATCCGGGCTCGGCCGGGACGAGCCGCTGGATCTCGGTCAGCGGCCTCGTGATCGGCGCCGCCGTCGTCGTGCGCATGCTCAGCGAGCGCAACGAGCGGCTCGTCGGCGAGCTGCGCAGCGCGGCTCTCACGGACCCGCTGACGGGGCTCCCGAACCGGCGCGCGCTGGAGAGCGCGTTCGTGCGCGAGGCCGCCCGCGAGGGACGCGGCGGCCGCCCGTTCTCGCTGCTCCTGCTCGATCTCGACCGCTTCAAGCAGCTCAACGACGAGCACGGGCACAAGGCCGGCGACCGCGCGCTGATCGAGATCGCGGAGCTGCTGCGCAGCCAGGCGCGACCCACCGACACGGCGGCGCGCATCGGCGGCGACGAGTTCGCACTGCTGCTCGCCGACACGGGCAAGGCCGAGGCGGCCGACGCGCGCGTGCGCCTCGGCCGGATGATCCACGAGCACGCGCTGGTCTCCGAGTGGCCGGCCGCGGCGAGCATCGGCCTGGGCTCGAGCGAGGAGGACGGTGCGAGCATGGACGCGCTGATGCGCCATGCCGACATGCGCCTCTATGCCGCCAAGCGCGAGGCCCACGCCCACCTTCCCGCGCCGCTGCGGAACGCCGGCTGAGCTCAGATCGTCGGCGGCTCGCCGGGCGGCAGCGGCGAGGGCATCGGGCTGGGCGGATCGCCTGGCTCGCCGGGCGGGACCGGATCCGGCTCGGGCGGCGGCACGGGCCCGTCGGGAGGACGCGGAACGGGCGGTTCGGGTATGCGAGAGATCATGCGGCCGTGCTACCCCGAGACCCGATCGCGACACATCGGCCGCCGCGGTTTGGAAAGGCACCCGGCGAGGGACCGACGGGAATGACGATTCACGCCTCCATCACCCCGCTCGGCGAGGTTCCGAACCCCGAGCCCCCGCCCCACCCCGATCCGACGGATCCACCGCCCACCGCATGACACGCGCGCTAGCCTCATGGCTGCGTGAACGGATGGATCTACCTGCTGCGCCCGGTGAGACCCGCGATGGCCGACGATCCGACGGCGGCCGAGCAGGTCGTCCTCGCCGAGCATCTCGCCCACCTCGTGCGGCTGCGCGACGAGGGGCGCGTGATCGTGGCCGGCCCGTCGGTCGCCGGTGCCGACACGTTCGGGCTCGTCGTGCTCGCGATCGAGGATGAGGCCGAGGCGCGCGCCGTGATGGCGTCCGACCCCGCCGTCGCGGGCGCCGTCATGACCGCCGAGCTGCGGCCGCTGCGGCTCTCGGTCGTGCGCGACTGACCCGGCCGCCCGCGGCTGCGATACTCGCCGGGACAGTCGAGCCGACAGACGGAGGCGTGCGATGAGTTCCCCGCTCGAAGACCTACTCGGTGGCCTGATGGGCGGTTCCGGCGGTGCCGGAGGAGCGCTCGGCAGCCTGCTCGGCGGCGGCTCCAGGGGCGGCGGAAGCCCGCTCACCGCGCTGCTCCCCGTCGTCACCGGCATGCTCGCCGGCGGCGGCCTCTCCAAGATCATGAGCGGCCTCCAGTCCGCCGGGCTCGAGGACAAGGCCAAGTCGTGGATCGCGAAGGGCGAGAACAAGCCGCTCTCCGCCGACGAGGTCAAGCAGGTCGTCCCGGCCGAGAAGATCGCCGAGGTCGCGCAGAAGGCGGGCGTCTCGCACGACGACGCCGCGGGCCTGATCGCGCAGGCGCTGCCCGCCGTCGTCGACCATGTCACGCCCGACGGCCACGTGCCCGACGACGCCGCGGTCGATGCGACGCTCGGCAAGCTGGACGGGGCCGCCGCAGCGAGCTGAGCGCACGCGAGCCGGGCTTTTCCGGCTCACCGGCACTACGTTCTGAGGGAGCGCCGCGTTTGCGGCGGGTGCGTGCGCGCGCCTGCCTGCGAGGCACGAGTCGCCACCGAAGGGAGCAGCGCCGTGAGGACAGGGAAGCTCGGGATGATCGTCGCGCTGGTTGCATTGACGGCCGGCGCCGCGACGGCGGTGGCCGTCGCGAAGGGCGGGCGCTCCGACGGCGGAGCTGTCGCGCGGGGCGGCACCTACAGGGTGGAGTGGGAGTCGTCGTTCGACTTCACGTCCGGCTTCGACCCGACCGGCGAGTACTCGACACAGGCGTTCGGGCTCTACTCCAACCTGCTCGTGCGCACGCTCGTGGGCTACGACCACGTCGCAGGCCCGGCCGGCAACGTGCTCGTCCCCGACCTCGCGACGAGCCTCGGCACGGTCTCGAACGGCGGCCGCCGCTACACCTTCACGCTCAAGAGCGGCGTCAGGTTCGGCCCGCCGCTGAACCGCCAGATCACGTCGCAGGACGTCGCCTACGCGTTCCGCCGCATCGGCACGAAGTCGCTGGGAGCGCAATACGGCTTCTACTACGACGTGATCCGCGGCATGGGCGCGTTCGCAGCCGGCAAGGCCAAGACGATCTCCGGCATCGCGACGCCGAACGCGCGCACGATCGTCTTCAACCTCACCGCGCCGACCGGCGACTTCCGCTACCGCCTCGCCATGCCCGCCGCCGGGCCGGAGCCGCGCGAGGTGGCCGGCTGCTTCACGAAGGCCGGGGCCTACGGCCGCGACCTCATCTCGTCCGGCCCGTACATGCTCGCCGGCTCCGACAAGCTGGACGCATCGAGCTGCGCGGCGGTCGTGAAGTCGGGCCCGATCTCGGGCTTCGACGGCGAGCGCAGCCTCGACCTCGTGCGCAACCCGGCCTACGACGCCAGGACCGACAACCCGGCCGCGCGCCAGAACTTCCCCGACGCGTTCACGTTCACGGTCAACACGAACACCGACGACATCTACGCCCGCGTGGCGCGGGGCGACGTCGACGACGAGGTCGCGCAGGAGCCGCCGACCGTGCTGCGCGAGTACCAGGATTCGACGCAGCTGCACACGAACGCGGCCGACTTCACGGGCTACCTGACGATGAACCTGACCCAGCCGCCGTTCGACGACGTGCACGTGCGGCGCGCGGTCAACTTCGTCGTCGATCGCCAGGCGCTGCGGAAGGCGCGCGGCGGCGTCGACGCAGGCGCCATCGCGACCCACATCGCGCCCAACGACATGCTCCAGAACAAGCTCGCCGGCTACGCGCCCTACGGCGCCTACGGCCGCGGCGACGTCGCCAAGGCGAAGGCCGAGATGAAGCTCTCCCGCTACGACTCGAACCACGACGGCGTGTGCGACGCGAAGGCCTGCCAGAACATCTACGCCCTGACGGGCGACTCGCCCGCCGAGAAGGGCTTCGTCCCGGCGCTCGAGCAGAGCCTCGACAAGATCGGCATCAAGCTCAAGGATCGCGTGCTCGAGGACGCCTCCACCCCGCTCGGCACGCCGCGCCTGAACGTCCCGATCTCCACGCATCCGGGGTGGGGCAAGGACTACGCCGATCCGCTGACGTTCTTCAGCCCGCTCTTCGACGGCCGCACGATCTACCCCGAGGGCAACTCGAACTACTCGCTCGTAGGAATCACGCCCGCGATCGCCAAGGCGGTCGGCGCGAAGGGCCCCGTCACGGGCGTTCCGAGCGTGAATGCCGACCTCGATCGCTGCAGCGCGCTGATCGGCAACCCGCGCGTCGCGTGCTACGCCGCGCTCGACAAGAAGCTGACGACGAAGATCGTCCCCTGGGTGCCCTACCTGTGGGCGACGACGCACAACGTGGTCAGCAAGGACGTGACGAAGTGGGGCTTCGACCAGTTCGGAGGCACGACGGCGTACGCGCACGTCGCCGTGAAGTAGACACCTCGGCCCGGCACGATCGCCGGGGTAAGGATCCGCGGCGCGCCGACACTCACTCCTCGCAAGGGCAGCGAGGACAGGAGTGATGATGCACGCGGATGGGCGCACGGATCAGGCCGCACGGCAGGTGTTCGCTCTCTTGCGGATCGGCTTCACCGTGGCGCCGATCCTGTTCGGGGTGTCCGCCTGGCTCGCCGGAATCGTCGTCAACCTGCTCACGAACGATCCGCCGACCTACTACGACATCGCCCTGCGCGACGTCGGGCTGCTGCTCGGCGCGCTCGCGCTGACCCGCCTCGCGTGGGCGCTCTCGGCGGCGGATCGCAGCCGCGCGAGCGTGCCGGTGCCCGCACCCGCCGCGTCGGCGACCAGGGTCTGAGGCATGCCGCAGCTCTCCATTCCCGTCCGCCCGGCGCCGTGCGACGTCGCGTGGCGCCGCGGTCTGCTGCGCTCGGCGGGACTGCCCGAGGAGCTCTCGCGGGCGCTCGCCGGCAGCAGCGCGCACGACGTCCATGGCCTGCTCGGGCTGGTCCAGCTCGGCTGCCCGGTCGCGACGGCGCTGCGCATCACGGCGCGCGACGAGCAGGCACCGGGCACATGAGCGAGCAGCCCGTCACACAGGCCGCGCAGGCCGCTCGGCCAGGCACCGCGACACCGCCGGCGCCGGCCGCGGGAAGCGACGATGACCGCAGGTGGCTCGTCCCGCTCGCCTCGACCGGGCCCGAGCACAACCGCGCCGTCGCCGAGCTGCATCGCCTGCTCCTGCGCGCGAGCGCCTTCGAGGTCCGCCGTCGCGCCGCCGCGTGCGGCATCGCGGACGATGCCGAGCTCGACGACATCGCGCAGCAGGCCGCCGACGACGCGCTGCTCGCGGTGCTCGCGCGGCTCGACCGCTTCGAGCGCCGGAGCCGCTTCACGACCTGGGCCTACAAGTTCGCGATCCACACCGCCGGCGTGGCCGTGCGCCGCCGCGCCTGGCGCGAGCGGACGCTGCCGCCGAGCTCAGCCGAGGCGCTCGGCCGGCTCGCCGACCTCGCGCAGAGCCCGGCCGACAGCGCCGAGACGCGCGAGCAGCTGACCGGGATCCTCGGCGCGATCGCCCGCCTCACCGCACACCAGCGCGACGTCCTGCTCGCGCTGGCCGTGGACGGCGTCCCCATCGACGTGCTCGCCGACCGCCTCACGACCACGCGCGGCGCTCTACAAGACCCTGCACGACGCGCGCACGCGCCTGCGCGGACTGCTCGACGACCAGGAGGCGACGACATGACGACCCCGACGCCCGCCGTCATCGCGGCGCTGCTCGGCCCAGCAGGCCGGCAGATCGGCTGCGACGAGTGCTTCGAGCTGCTCGACGCGTACGTCGACCAGGAGCGCAGCGGTCGCGATGCGGACGGCGAGACGCCCGGCATGCGCACGCACCTCGCCGGCTGCCCCGCATGCCACGAGGAGTACGAATCGCTGACGGCGCTCGTCGCGCTGCCCGAGGAGCAGGCCGATGCCTAGGCTCGCGGGCGACCGCTACGACGTGATCGTCGCCGGTGGCGGCGTCGCTGCGGGCGCGTGCGTCAGCACGCTGCGCGAGGGCGGCTACGACGGCACGATCGCCGTCGCGTGCGCCGAGCCGCACCCGCCGTACACGCGCCCGGGGCTGACGAAGCAGGTGCTGCGCGGCGAGAAGCCCGCCGACGCGGCGCTCTGGCGGAGCGCCGACTGGTACCGCGAGCAGAGCGTCGCGCTGCTCACGGGCACGCGCGCCCGCGGCATCGACAGCTCAACCCGGAGGATCGAGCTGGACGGCCGGGCGGCGACGTACGGATCGCTCGTGCTCGCGACCGGAGCCGAGCCGCGCAGGCTCGACTTCGGGCCGGCCGCCGCCGGCCGCGTGCACGTGCTGCGCTCGTTCGCCGATGCGGATGGGATCCGCCCGCTGCTCGGCGAGGGCACGCGCTGGCTCGTCGTCGGCGGGGGCTTCATCGGCGCCGAGTTCGCGGCGTCCGCGGCGCTCACCGGCAGTGCGGTCGTGCTCGTCATGCCGCAGGACGTGATCC
>DASXXY010000059.1:0-2314 GCA_036502805.1 Gaiellales bacterium
CTGCCGGACGCTCCCGTACGCCACGATCGACGCGCTCGGCGAGCGCGACCCGGTGCTGCACGCCAAGCTCCTGCGCAACCTCTTCGGCGTCGTCGTCTCCACGCTGCACGGCGTCAATGCGGAGATCGCCCACCTCGTGCGTTGACTCGCGAGGGCCCCGCGCCGGTACGCTTGTCGTCACGGTGAGCGAAGCGGCGAGCGCACGATTCGAGGCGGCGACCGATCCGCTGCGACCGTTCGTCCCGCGCATCGCGGTCGACTGGCTGCGTGATGCGCCGGCCGAGCGCGCGCGGCGCTTCGAGGGCACGCTCGTGTTCGCCGACATCTCGGGCTTCACGGAGCTCACGGAGGCGCTCGCGAAGCGCGGCCGCGAGGGCGCCGAGGAGATCGCGGGCGTCGTCGACGCGGCCTTCGCCGAGCTCATCCGCCAGGCCTACAGCTACCACGCCGACCTGCTCAAGTTCGGCGGCGACGCGATCCTGCTGCTGTTCCGCGGCGAGGGCCACGCCCAGCGCGCCGGCGCGGCGGCGGTCGGCATGCAGGACGCGCTGACGGCCATGCGGCGCCGCTCGACCTCGGCCGGCCCGGTGCGGCTGCAGATGTCGATCGGCGTGCACAGCGGCGACTTCCACTTCTTCCTCGTCGGCGGCATCCACCGCGAGCTCGTGATCGCGGGCGCCGATGCGACGGTGTGCGTCGAGACCGAGGCGGTCGCGAACGCCGGCGAGATCGCGCTCAGCGCGGCGACGGCGCGGCTCTACGAGCCGGGCCTGCTCGGCGAGCGGCGCGACGGCGTCGTCCTGCTCGCGCACGGGCCGGTCGTGCCGGCGACGGTGCCCCCGTTCTTCGACCCCTCCGGCGTCGACCTCTCGCTGCTGCTGCCGGCCGCCTACACGCGCGAGCTGCGCGGCGAGCCGAGCGACCCCGAGCACCGCCACGTCGCGATCGCGTTCGTCGAGCTGTGCGCGACCGACGCGCTGCTCGAGCGCGAGGGGCCCGAGGCGCTCGCCGCCGCGCTCGAGCAGAGCATCACGGCGATCCAGGAGAGCTGCCGGCGCTTCGACGTCACGTTCGCGCAGACCGACATCAGCAAGGGCGCGGTCAAGGCGATCCTGCTCGCCGGCGCTCCGCGCACGGCCGGCGGCGAGGAGGAGGAGCTGATGCTGCGCGCGACGCGCGCGCTCGTCGATCGCCCCGGTCCCCTGCCACTGCGCATCGGCGTCAACACGGGGCGCGTGTTCGCCGGGATCGTCGGTACGAACACGCGGCGCACGTACACGTTCTACGGCGACGCCATCAACACGGCGGCGCGCATCATGGCGCGCGCCGTGCACGGCCAGCTGCTCGCGCGCGAGGACGTGCTGGAGCGCGCCCGCACGACGTATGTGGCGACACCGATCGAGCCCTTCACCGCCAAGGGCAAGGCCGAGCTCGTGCGCGCCTCGGATGTCGGCGCGGCCGTCGGCGAGCGCGAGGCGGAGGCGATCGGCCCGTTCGTCGGCCGCGAGACGGAGCTCGACTCGCTGCTCGCCGCGCTCGCCCGGACGGAGAGCGGGCCGGGTGCGATCGCCATCGTCACCGGCCCGGCAGGCGTCGGCAAGACGCGGCTGCTCGGCGAGCTCCGCGCGCAGGCCGCAGGCGGGCGCAGCCTGCGGGTGCGCTGCACGCAGATGGGCGTCAACCACCCGTACTCGGCCGTCGGCGCGATCGTGCTGCGCGCGCTCCAGCTCGAGATCCACGCGCCCGCACGCGAGGTCGAGCGGCGGCTGCGCACGGTGCTGCGTGAGCGGGCGACGGCGCTCGAGCCGTGGCTGCCGCTGCTCGGGCTCGTCGTCGGCCTCAGCCTCCCTCCGACGCCCGCGACCGCGGCGCTCGAGGAGCGCTTCGTCTCGGAGCGCATCGCCGCGAGCGTCGAGTCGCTGCTGGAGCTACTCATCCCCGACGCCGCGCTGATCGTCGTCGACGACTCGCACTTCATGGACGAGGCCTCGGCGGCGCTGCTGGGCTACGTCGCGAGAGGCATCCGCGCACGCCACTGGCTGATCGTCGTCGCACATCGCGAGCACGACCGCGGGCTCGGCACGCCCGAGGATCTCGTCGCGGTGCGGCTGCCGCTCGCGCCGCTCGATCCCGACGCCGCGCTGCTGCTCGTGATCCAGCTGACCGAGGACGCCCCGTTGCCGGCGCACGTCGCCGCGGCGATCGCCGAGCGCTCCGACGGCAGCCCGCTGTTCATCGCCGAGATGGTCGCGGCGATGCGAGCGGGCGCCGCTCACGACACGCTGCCGCAGTCGGTCGAGGCGCTCATGGCGCT
>DASXXY010000060.1:0-1875 GCA_036502805.1 Gaiellales bacterium
GATCGTCGACCGGGCGGCGCTGACGGCCGCCGGGGCAGCCGGCGACGTGCTCGCGGGCCACCAGGTGCTGCTCGGCGCCTACAACACGGACGTGCGGCCGCTCTGCGCACATGCGCGCAGGGCGCTCGGCGCCGCGGACGATCCCATCGCCGCGCTGCGCGCATCGGGGCGATTCGCGCGGATGGCCGCCGACCGCGGAGGCACAGCATGAGCACCACCGCCGAGCTGATCGCCTCCGCGGCCGATCTCTGGGGCACGGACGGCCATGTGGCCGATCCCCTGGCCGCGCTCGTGCGAGCGTCGAACCTGCTGGGTGCCGACCGCGCCGTCTCGAACTTCGGCGGCGGCAACACGTCGGCCAAGGGCACCGCGATCGACCACGCGGGCGTCGAGCGCCGGGTGATGTGGGTCAAGGGCTCGGGCAGCGACCTCGCCACGATGGGCCGTGCCGGCTTCACGGCGCTGCGCCTCGAGGAGGTGCTGCCGCTGATCGAGCGCGACGAGATGAGCGACGAGGACATGGTCGCCCACCTCGTGCGCTGCCAGCTCGACCCCGCGATGCCGCGGCCGTCGATCGAGACGCTGCTGCACGGGTTCGTGCCCGCGGCGCACGTCCATCACACGCACCCCGACGGCATCAACATCCTCGCCGGGGCGGAGAACGGCGAGCAGCTCGTGCGCGAGTGCTTCGGCGACTCGGCGGCCTGGATCCCGTACATCCGCCCGGGCTTCACGCTCTCGAAGCAGGTCGGCGAGGCGGCGCGCAGCACGCCCGGGCTGAAGGTCGTCGTGCTCGCCAAGCACGGGCTCGTGGTCTGGGGCGACACGGCCGAGGAGGCCTACCACCGCACGCTCGAGGCCATCAACACGGCGATCGCGTTCGTCAACGAGCGCACGCGCGGGTCGCAGCGCTTCGACGGGCCAGCCGCGTCGCCGCTCGACGACGCGACCCGCCACGCGACGCTCATGCAGCTGCTGCCCGTGATCCGCGGCGCGCTCTCGTCGCAGCGCGCGAAGCTGCTCTGCGCCGACGAGTCGGAGCAGGCGCTCGAGTTCGTCTCGTCGCAGGCGGCGCCGGCGCTCGTGAAGGTCGGCGCGCCCTGCCCCGACCACCTCGTGCACACGAAGCGCGTGCCGCTCTGGATCCCCTACGACCCCGCGAGCGACGACGTCGAGACGGTCGCCGCGCGCATCCGCGCCGCGGCCGAGCAGTACCGCGCCGCCTACCGCGCCTACGTCGAGGAGTTCGGCCCCGGCACGGCGCCGATGGATCCCGACGCGCGCGTCGTGCTGGTGCAGCACCTCGGGCTCGTCGGCGCCGGGCCGACGCTCGCGGCCGCGAGCCTCTCGCGCGACCTCTACCACCGCGCCATGGCGGTCATGGCGGGCGCGCACGCGGTCGACCGCTTCGTCTCGCTGACGGCGGCCGAGAGCTTCGCGATCGAGTACTGGCCGCTCGAGCTCTACAAGCTCTCGCTGGCGCCCGCGCCGCGCGAGCTGCAGGGCCGCATCGCGCTCGTCACGGGCGCGGCCGGCGGCATCGGCCGGGCGATCGTCGACTCGCTGGCCGCGCTCGGCGCGGCCGTCGTCGGCTTCGACCTCGACGGCGACGGCGTCGATGCGGCGATCGCCGAGCTCGGGCCGGCCGGGCTCGCGGTGCAGGGCGACGTCACGAGCGAGCAGGCCGTGGCCGAGGCCTTCCGCGCCGCCGTCGAGCGCTTCGGCGGCGTCGACATCGTGATCTCGAACGCCGGCATCGCCTCGAGCGCGACGATCGAGGAGACCACGCTCGCGTCGTGGAACCGCAGCCATGCGATCCTCGGCACGGGCTACTTCCTCGTCGCACGCGAGGCCTTCCGCGTCTTCCGCCGCCAG
>DASXXY010000061.1:0-9069 GCA_036502805.1 Gaiellales bacterium
TCGACTGAGGCGCGGCTCGCCCGGCGCGCGTGGATCAGGTGGGCTGAGGCAACCCGGGATGTCCGGATCGCGCTCGGCTCAGGACGCCGCGGGCGGCTCTGCGAGCGCCTCGGCGAGCTTCTCGATGCGCGCCTCGGCGGCCTCGAGCCGCGTGCGGCAGGCGCGGTAGAGCGCCTCGCCGCGCTCCCACAGGGCGAGCGCCTCCTCGAGCGACGTCGAGCCGTCCTCGAGCCGCTGCACCACCTGCTCGAGCTCGTCGCGCGCCGCCTCGAACGACAGCTCCTCCGCGGGCGTCTGCTCAGCCATCGCCCCTGACCTCCTCGATGCGCGCCCCGGCGCCGCCGCGCGCGAGCCGCAGGTCGACATGCTGGCCGGGCGCGAGCCCGGCGCCGTCGCGGACGGCGCGGCCGTCGTCGTCGATCACGATCGCGTAGCCGCGGTCGAGCGTCGCCTGGGGCGCGACCGCGCGGAGGCGCGCGACGAGCTGCGCCGCGCGCTCCGCCCGGGCGGCGAGCGCCCGCTGGGGCGCGCCGTCGAGCACGCCGCGCAGCCGGGCCAGTCCCTCGCGGCGCGAGACGACCCAGTAGTCGGCGCTGCGCAGCGCCGGCCGCGAGGCGAGCGCCTCGAGCCGCTCGCGGGCGCGCACGACGACGCGCTCGGCGCAGCGCCGCGCGCCCGAGCGCAGCCGTTCGAGGTTCTCGAGCTCCTGGCGGGCGTCGGGCACGATCAGCCGCGCCGCGTCGGTCGGCGTCGAGGCCCGCACGTCGGCGACGAGGTCGCAGAGCGGCACGTCGCGCTCGTGCCCGACGGCCGAGACGACGGGCGTCGCGGCGGCGGCGATCGCGCGGCAGAGCGACTCGTCCGAGAACGGCAGCAGGTCCTCGATCGACCCGCCGCCGCGCGAGATCACGATCACCTCGACGTCGGGGCGCGCGTCGAGCTCCGCGAGCGCGCGCACGATCTCGGGCACGGCGCGGTCGCCCTGCACCGCGGTCTCGGCGAGCACGAAGCGCGCCGAGGGCAGGCGGGCGCGCGCGTTGCGGATGACGTCGAGCGGCGCCGCCGCGCCGTGGCCGGCGATCAGCCCGATGCCGGCCGGCCAGAGCGGGAGCCGCCGCTTGCGGGCGGCCTCGAAGAGCCCGTCGGCGTCGAGGCGCCGCCGCGCCTCCTCGATGCGCGCGAGCAGCGCGCCGTCGCCCGCGGGCTCGATGCGGTCGGCGCGCAGCGAGAGCTCGGCCTTCTTGTCGTAGAGCGTGACGCGGCCGTGCACCTGCACGCACTGGCCCTCGACCGGCCGCGGATCGATGCGCTCGAAGTTCCAGCGCGACATCGTCACCGGCAGCGACGCGCCCTCGTCGGGGTCGCGCAGCGTGAGGAAGACGACGCCGCGGTTCGGGTTGTAGCTGAGGTTCCCGATCTCGCCCTGGACCCACAGCGCCGGCAGCTCGTCGATGCGGCGGGCGAGCCCCCGGTTGACGTTCGCGACGGTGTAGACGCGTCGCTCGGCCTCGACGCCGGGCAGGGCGATCTGCGACGCGCTCACGGGCGGACCGCGGCGTTCACCCGCGCGCGCTCAGACCAGGATGCGTTCGGCGAGCTCGGGCGAGCACCCGCTCGCCAGCAGGTCGCAGGCCGCGTGCAGGTCGGCGTCGCTCAGCGCGATGCGCTCCGCGACCTCCTGCGAGCAGCCCGCCTGGACGAGCACGGACTCCCGCCACTCGACCACTTGCTGCTGCACATCGGAGCGCGGGCTCGGGCCCTGCGGAGCGACAGATCGCGAAGCTGCCATGAGTGAATGGTAGCCGACGTGGCTGTCGCCGTGTTTCGCCGGATCGCCGTGGCAGACGCGCCCACTACGCTACGCGCCATGGCGAGCGAGGATCAGCTGCTCGCGGCCGCGGCGGCCGCGAAGCCGTTCGCGACTGCGGGCGAGGAGGTCGTCGGCGTGCTCGTGGCCGACCCGTTCGATCACGGCCTCGTCTTCCTGTGCGCGCTCGGGCCGCCGGCCGAGGACGACGACGGCGATCCCGACGAGGTGCCCGAGCTCGGCTGGATCGCGGTCGACGGCGACGGCCTCGCGCTCGGCGACGACCGGCGCGTGCAGGAGGCCGCGATGCTGGCCGCGCTCTGCGAGACCGCCGAGGAGGCGGCGCTCGTGCCGGACGCCGCCGAGATCGCCGAGTCGGCCGAGCGCGCGCTCGCGCTCGCCGGGGGCGAGCGCCCCGAGCTGACCGCCGCGCTCGAGGCGACGCGCGAGGGAGCGCTCGCGGCAGCCGCGTTCGGCGACGGCCTGCGCGTTGCCCGCACCGGCTACGTCGACCAGCTGGCGGACGCGGCGCGTGCCATCGCGGCCGCCACGCAGGAGCTGCAGCAGTGTGCCGGGCAGCTCTCCTCTGGCCTCTCCGGGCTCCCGCTCGACCCCTCCGAGCCGCTCGCCCGGGCCGTCTGGGACGTGCTCGAGCGCCTTGCCGCCGCGGGCGCCCCCGAGCGCTTCAGCGACGAGCTCACGGACGCCTCGGGCGCGATCTCCGCGTTCGCCGAGGACGTGCTCGAGCACTACCGCGCCGAGCTCGACGACGACGAGGAGCACGAGCACGGGCACGACCACGGGGATCCCGCGTGAGCGGCTTCGAGGGCAGGCCGGTGCTGATCACCGGCGGCGGCACGGGCATGGGCCGGGCGTTCGCGCTCGCGCTCGCCGAGCGCGGTGCGCCGGTCGCGGTCTGCGGCCGACGCCCCGAGCCGATCGAGGAGACGGCCGCGCTCTGCCGCGCCCTCGGCGTCCCCGCGCTCGCCTCGCAGGTGGACGTGCGCGATCCCGAGCGCGTGCAGGCCTGGGTGAGCGAGGCCGCTGCCGCCCTCGGGCCGCCGCGCATGCTCATCAACAACGCGGCCGGCAACTTCCTCGCGAACGCCATCGACCTCTCGCCGAACGGCTGGAAGGCCGTCATCGACATCGTCCTCAACGGCACCTTCTACTGCTCGACGGCCGTCGCCCGCGCGATGCGCGAGGCCGGCGTCGGGGGGTCGCTGCTGAACATCATCGCGAGCTACGCCTGGACGGGCAATCCGATGACGGCGCACTCGGCGGCCGCCAAGGCGGGCGTCTGGAACCTCGCCCGCTCGCTGGCGGTGGAGTGGGCGCCGCTCGGGATCCGCGTCAACTGCATCGCGCCCGGCCCGCTCGACAGCGAGGGCGCGGCCGAACGGCTCTTCCCGACGGACGAGATCCGCCGGAAGATGCTCGCCGACATCCCGGGCCGCCGCTTCACGACGCTCGACGACGTCGTCGCGAGCGCGCTCTTCCTGCTCTCCGACGACGCCGCGAACATCACCGGCGAGACGCTCACCGTCGACGGCGGGCAGGCGCTCGGCCAGGGCATGTTCCGGCACAGCCCGATCCCGCAGCGGTGAGCGGCCGCTGGGCGTGGGCGGCCGACGTGCTCGCGCGCGCCGTCGCGCCGCTGCCGGGCGGCTACGAGATCGAGACGGTCGCCGACGAAGAGGGCTACTGGGCGGCCTGGGAGGCGGCCTTCGGCCGCGACGGGTTCCCGCCCGAGATGTACTTCTCGCGCGGCGACGAGGGCGAGCGGCGCGGGCAGCGCCTCGCGCAGTCGCTGGGCGCCGACCGGCTCGTCCACCGCTGGCTCGTGCGCGACGGCGAGCGCGTCGTCGCCGTCTACCGCGGCGAGCAGCTCGACGGCTTCACCTACTCCACCTCGCACGCGGCGGTGCACCTCGACTATCGCCGCCGTGGGATCTACCGCGCGCTGATCGAGCGTGTGCTCGCGACGACGCGCGAGCTCGGCTTCGCGTCCGTCGTCTCGAACCACGCGCCGGGCAACAACCCCGCGATCATCGCGAAGCTCGCGCAGGGCTTCCGCATCGACCGCCTCGAGCTCGACGCCCTGCACGGCCCGTGCCTGTGGCTGCGCTACTACCACGACCCCGACGAGCTCGCCGCCTACGAGTTCCGCAACGGCCTCGCGTCGCTCACGCCCGAGCTGCTGAAGCGCCGCTACGGCGCCTGGGAGCAGCTCGAGCGCCAGCTCGGCGCGGAGTAGCGCCCCGCGACCGGCACCGCCTCGAGCAGGCCGCCCTCGCCTCCCGTCAGCGCCCGTCGATGACCACGAAGTCGCGCTCGTCGTAGCCGACGTAGGTCTGGCGGGGCCGCGAGATCTTCTGCTCGGGGTCGTTCAGCATCTCCTCCCACTGCGCGATCCAGCCGGGCAGGCGCCCGAGCGCGAAGAGCACCGTGAAGTAGTCCGTCGGGTAGCCCATCGCCTGGTAGATCAGGCCGGAGTAGAAGTCGACGTTCGGGTACAGCTTGCGCGAGACGAAGTAGTCGTCCTCGAGCGCGATCTTCTCGAGCTCGAGCGCGATCTCGAGCTTCGGGTTCAGGCCCGTCTGCTCGAAGACCTGGTCGGCGACGGTCTTGATCAGCTTCGCGCGCGGGTCGTAGCTCTTGTAGACGCGGTGGCCGAAGCCCATCAGGCGGCCCTTGCCCGCCTTCACGCCCTCGATGTAGGCCGGCACGTTCTTGACGTCGCCGATCTCGTCGAGCATCTTCAGCACGGCCTCGTTGGCGCCGCCGTGCAGGGGCCCGTAGAGCGCGGCGATGCCGGCCGAGACGGCCGAGAACGGGTCGACCTGTGACGAGCCGACGCTGCGGACGGCGCTCGTCGAGCAGTTCTGCTCGTGGTCGGCGTGCAGGATCAGGAGGATCTCGAGCGCGCGCTGGAGCACCGGGTTGGGCTCGTGGCGGCCGCCGATCTCGAACGTCATGTTGACGAAGTTGCCGATGTAGCCGAGGTCGTTGCGGGGGAGGACGTAGGGCAGGCCGCGCGAGTGCCGGAACGCGAACGCGGCGATCGTCGGCATCTTCGCCATCAGCCGCACGCGCTGGAGGTAGCGGTTCTCGGGGTCGGCGATGTGCTTGGCGTCCGGGTAGAACGTCGAGAGCGCGCCGACGGCGCCGAGCAGCATGCCCATCGGGTGCGCGTCGTAGCGGAAGCCCTCGAGGAACTTCGTCACGTTCGTGTGCACGTAGGTGTGCTTGCGCACGTCCTCTTCCCAGGCCTCGAGCTGCGAGCCGGTCGGCAGCTCGCCCTCGAGCAGCAGGTACGCCGTCTCGAGGAAGCTCGCCCGCTCGGCGACCTGCTCGATGGGATAGCCGCGGTAGCGCAGGATCCCGGCATCGCCGTCGATGTACGTGATCGCGCTGCGGCACGACGACGTGTTGAGGTAGGCGGGGTCGTAGGACAGCAGGCCGCCGGCGTCGTCCTCGACGCCGATCTTGGCGAGGTCGGTGGCGCGGATCGCACCGTCGACGATCGGCAGCGAGTACTCGCGGCCCGTGCGGTTGTCGACGATGGTGAGGGTGTCAGACGGCAACGCGGCTTCCCCTGGTTGGATCACGTGGAGTTCGGAACCTACCCGGTCGCGCGGTGTTCCAGACTCAGGCAGACGGCGCGGCGGCGCCGCTGAGCGCCTCTTCGAGACGCGCGACGAGCAGCGCGAACGCCGAGTCGGTGAGCGCCGGCAGGAGGTCGTCGCCGGCCGGGAACGCCGGCTCGTCGCCGTCGCCGGGCTGCGCTCCCGCGGGCGCTGCGAAGGCGCGCACGACGAGCGCCTGCAGCTGCTCGCCGGCCTCGATCCGCGCGCTCAGGTGGCCGTGCGACCAGACGTGCATGCCGGCGATGCGCTCGAGCGCGGCGCGGTCGAGCGGAAAGGCGCCGACGACGCTGCAGCGGCAGCGCACGCCGGGGGCGTGGGCCGCGATCGCGGCCGACTCGCGCTGCCAGGCGGCGGCGATCTCGCCGGGCTCGTTGCCGTCCGGCACGAGCCACAGCTCGTCGCCGGCGGACGGCGGCGAGTCGCCGGGCCAGAGTGCGAAGAGGAGATCGCCGCGCGCGATCGCCTCGGCGGCCACGGCGTGCTGGCGCAGCGCCCCGGCGCTCAACCCGGCTGCGGCGCCGACGGGTCTCCGCGCTCGGCGCGCGAGGTGTCGTGGCCGAGGGCGTCGAGCACGGCGAGCCGCTGCACGGCGTACGCGCGCACGCCGTGATCGTCCGGCAGGCCGGCGATCAGCCGCTCGACCCGCTGCCGGATCTGGAACGCGAAGTGGGGCGTCGAGGGCCCGATCAGGGCGTCGATGTCCTGCGTCGTCGGCTCGCGCATCGACGCAACCTTAGCCAATCGGGCCGCCGCGGCCCGTGATCTGCGCGAGCAGCGCCGCGAAGCCCTGCGGGTCCTCGACCATCGGCAGGTGGCCGCACCCGCGCATGAGGTGGAGGGTCGCGCCGGGCACGGCCCGCAGCAGCACCTGGGCGTGCACGAGCGGCGCCATGCGATCGCAATCGCCCCAGATCGCGTCGATCGGGACGTCGAGGGCGCGCGCCTCGGCGTCCAGGCCGGTCGCGAAGGACGCGGCGATCGCGCCCTGCAGCTCACGCGCCTCGCGGCCACCGTCGACGAGCGTCAGCGCCATCGCCCGCGAGACGGTCGCAGGATCGTGCACGAGCGCGCGCAGGGCCGCGCGCCGCACGGGCCCGGCGCGCACGAGCCAGCGCTCCCACGGCACGGGTGCGCGGCGGAGCAGCCGGTAGACGGGGACGAGCGTGAGCGCGCGCCGCTGCCAGAAGGGCGCCTCGGCGAGGCCGCTCGGGCCGACGAGCACGAGCTGCGACGTCGTCTCGGGGTGGTTGCGCGCGAGGCGCACCGCGAGCGGGCCGCCGAGCGAGTGCCCGCAGACCGGGGCCGCGCCCACGCCGAGGACGGCGAGCGCCGCCGCGAGCCGCGCGACCGCCTTGTCGAGTGTGAACGCGCCGCCCAGATCGTCCGAGTGGCCGAAGCCCGGCAGGTCGAGCGCGACGCAGCGGGCGCCGCGCGCGAGCAGCGCCATCGCGGGCGCCCAGTACTCCCACGTGCCGCCGAGGCCGTGGATGAGCACGAGCGGCGGTCCCTCGCCGGCCTCCGCACCGCTGACGACACGCCCACCGGCGTCGATGCGCAGCGGGCGGAATCCGGGCGGCAGCGCCGCGTCAGGCAACCGGCCGGCCCGCGCGGCTGCGCGCGACGGTCAGGAAGCGTCCCATGAGCGCGCGCGAGAGGGCCACGTACTCCTCGTCGTAGGCGCGTGCGCGCGCCACGAGCGCGTCGGGCTCGGCGCCGTGGTCGCGCACGAGCTGCGGGACGGCCCCCGTCCAGCGCTCGACGAGCACGGCGTCGACGTCGATGTGGAACTGCACGGCCCAGACCGCCTCGCCGACGCGGTAGGCCTGCTGCGGCGCGCGCTCGGAGCGCGCCAGCGAGAGCGCGCCGGGCGGCAGCTCGCAGCCGTAGTCGTGCCACTGGAAGACCTCGCACACGGGCGCCAGCGGGCCGAGCAGCACGTCGTCGGCGCCGGCCTCGGTCAGCTCGACCGTGAACCAGCCGAGCTCCGGCTGCTCGAGCCGCGGCGCGTCGGCGCCGAGCGCCTGGCCGAGCAGCTGGGCGCCGAGGCAGATGCCGAGCACGGAGAGGTCGCGCTCGACGGCCTCGGCGAGCGTCGCGCGGACGTCGGCGATCCAGCTCAGGCGCTCGTCGTCGTCGGGGTTCATCGTGCCGCCGTAGGCGACCACGGCAGCCACGTCGTCGAGCAGCGGCCGCGGCTCGCCGGCGTGCGCGTGCCAGTGCTCGATCGTCCAGCCGCCGGCGCGCGCGGGCGCCAGCAGCGTGCCGCCGTCCGAGGTCGGCTCGTGATGGATGCAGAGCAGGCGCACGGGCGGATCGTAGCCCTCGGTGAGAGCGCCCGACTACCATCTGCGCGTGCAAGCGGAGCGTCCGATCGGCATGTTCGACTCCGGTGTCGGAGGTCTCACCGTGCTCCACGAGTGCCTCGTGAGCATGCCCCACGAGGACTTCCTCTACGCCGGCGACACCGCGCACTTCCCGTACGGCGGCCGCTCGGCCGACGAGCTGCGCGGCTACGCGCAGGACATCGCGGGGTGGCTCGTGCGCGAGGGCGTCAAGCTGATCGTGGTCGCCTGCAACTCGGCCACCGCGACCGCGCTCGGCGAGCTGCAGCGCACGCTCGAGGTGCCCGTGATCGGCGTGCTCACGCCCGAGGCGCGGGCCGCGGTCCAGCTCACGCGCACGCGCCGCGTCGGGCTGCTCGCGACCTAGGCGACGATCGCGACCGGCCGCTACCGCGAGGTCGTGCACGGCCTCGACGCGGGCATCGAGCTCGTCGAGGTCGCCTGCCCCGGGCTCGCCGACGCGATCCAGCGCGGCGAGACCTACGACGAGACGATGGTCGCGCGCGTGCGCGAGCACTGCGCGCCGCTGCATGCGGCCGAGGTCGACACCGTGATCCTCGGCTGCACGCACTACCCGCTGATCCGCGGGATGCTGCAGCGCGAGCTCGGGCGCGACGTCGCGCTCGTCTCGGCCGCCGAGGAGCTCGCCGAGGAGGTCGCGGCGACGCTCGCCCGCAAGCGCATCGCGCGCGAGCAGGGCCGGCGCGGCTCGTACCGCTTCGCGTGCACGGGCGATGCCGAGGCCTTCGCGGCCGTGGGGCGGCGCTTCCTGCAGCTGCCGATCTCGAGCGTGCGCCCGCTCGGCGCCGCCGAGCTCGCCGGGCTCGCGCTCACGACGTAGCCGCCGCGCGCACGCGCGCCGGCAGGGGTCGCGCCGCGCGGGCCTCAGGGGGCAGGCGATTAGACTCCCCGGGTGCGCCACGACGGACGAGCCGACGACGAGCTGCGACCCCTCGACCTGATCCCCGGATTCCTCGGGGCGGCCGACGGCTCGGTGCTGTTCTCGATCGGCGGCACGCGCGTGATCTGCACCGCGAGCATCGACAGCGACACGCCGCGCTGGCTGCGCGGCACCGGGCGCGGCTGGGTCAGCGCCGAGTACGGGATGCTGCCGGCCTCGACCGGGCAGCGCAAGCAGCGCGACTCCTCGCGCGGCCGCCCCGACGGGCGCTCGATCGAGATCCAGCGCCTGATCGGCCGCTCGCTGCGCGCGATCGTCGATCTGCAGGCGCTCGGCGAGCGCACGGTGTGGGTCGATTGCGACGTGCTG
>DASXXY010000062.1:0-12610 GCA_036502805.1 Gaiellales bacterium
CGGACTGCTCGTCTCGCCCGCCGCGGGCGCCGGATCGACGGCGCTGCGCTACCCGCTCGAGCGCTGGGACGTGCGCCACGTCTACCTCCACAACGGACCCGACACGCCCATGGACACCGAGGGCATCGCGACGTTCGGAAGGGCGGCGCGCGCTGCGCGGCGTCTGCGCAGTGCCCGCATCGGCGTGTTCGGCTGGCACGACATGGGCCTCTACACGACGGCCGTCGACGTGACGCAGCTGCGCGGGACGATCGGGTGCGAGGTCGAGGGCATCGACATCCTCCAGCTGGAGCGGGTCGCGGAGAGCCTGGGCGACGAGGACGTGCGCACCGAGGCGGCGCGTGCCGCCGCGCGCTGGGAGTACCCGGCGGGTGTTCCCGACCGCGCCGTGATCGAGCGCAGCGTGCGCCTCTACCTCGCCACGCTCGTGCTCGTGCGTGAGCTCGGGCTCGATGCCGTCGGCTACAAGACCGTCGAGGGCGTCTCGCGCCTGCTGGGCGTGACGCACAACATGCCCTCCTCGCTCGTCGCGACGGCCGGGATCCCGTATGCCGACGAGAACGACGTCCTGACGCTCGTCGCGCAGCTCATGCTGAAGTACGGCGACGCCGGTGAGGTCACGTTCCTCGAGCACTACGAGCACACACGCGACTGGGCGCTGCTCGGCGTCGACGGCTTCGTCCCGGAGCAGCTGATCGACGGCGCGCCCCGCATCAAGCCGGTCGGCAACGTGATCACGGGCGAGCTCGATGGCATCGCCCACTGCTCGCGTCTGCGCACCGGGCGCCTGACCACGGCGGCGCTCGCGGAGAGCGGCTCGGGCTATCGCATGCACGTGGCCGCCGGCGAGGCGCTCGCCCCGCCGGACTGGCAGGAGCTGAGCGTGCCCGGGCCGCTTCCGAGCGTGCGCTTCGCGCCCGACGGCGGCGTCCGCGCCCTCTTGGACGCCGTGCTCTCACAGCATTGCGCTGCGGCGTTCGGCGATCACGGCGCGCTGCTGCGGACGCTCTGCGGCCTGCTCGGCGTCGAGTGCGTGATCACCTGATGACAGATGCCGTCGTGATCGGGGGCGGCATCCTCGGCGCGTGTACGGCGCTCCACCTCAGCCGCGCCGGCGCAGGCGAGATCGTGCTGCTCGAGCAGGGCGCGGCGCTCGGGCGCGAGACGACGGCGGCGGGCGCCGGCTTCGTCGGCTACTGGGCCGGCGAGCTCGAGGCCGAGCTCGCGGCGTACGGGATGGCGTTCTACGCCGGGCTCCAGGCCGAGGCCGGCAGCGATCTCGGCGTGCGCCGGAACGGCCTGTTGTTCCCGGCGCTCTCGCAGCGCGGGCGGGCCATGCTGCAGCAGGAGTACGAGCGCGAGCTGAGCTTCGCGCCCGAGGTGGAGCTCGTGGATGCCGACGAGGCCTGCCGGCTCGCCCCGCTGCTCGAGCGGACGGCGATCCACGGAGGGCTCTTCCAGCCCGGCGCGCATCAGGTCGACACGAGCCGGGTCATGGCCGCGCTCGCCGTGGCGCTGGCGACCGCCGGCGTGGACGTGCGCTGCGGCGTGGCGGCCGAGCGCGTCGGCGTGCAGGGCGGTCGGGTGGTCTCGGTGGAGACGACCGCCGGCCCGCTGCCCACGCGCGTGGCGATCAACGCGGCCGGCGCCGCTGCCGAGAGCCTCGCGCGCCGCAACGGACTGCGCCTCGGGGCGGTGCCGCTGCTCGAGTCGCGGCTCGTCACGACGCCGCTCGCGGCCGTCGCGGACGCACATCCGATGCTGCTGTTCTTCGAGCGCGACCTGATGTACGTGCGGCCCCAGGGCGGCGGCCTGCTGATCGGCGCGATCGAGGGCAGCATCCGGGCGCACGATCGCGTCGCGCTCGACAGGCCTCCGCCGCTCACCCGCGATCTGCCGCGCACGGCGGTCGACGACCACGAACGGCTGGCTCGTGCGTGCGCCGACGTGATCCCCGCGCTCGCCGGCTTCGAGGTCGCGGACCGTGCGAGCGGCCTGCCGACATGGACGCCCGATGGCCGCCACATCCTCGGCGCGGCGCCCGGGATCGAGGGCTACCTCGTGCTCGCAGGCGACAACGAGAGCTGCGTCACGCACGGTCCCGGTCTGGCCAGGCTCGCCGCCGAGCTCGTCGTGCGCGGCGCGACGGAGACCGACATCTCGGCGTATCGCGTCGGCCGCTTCGCCGCGCTCGGCGACGGTGAGCTGCAGCGCGCCGCGGAGGCGCAGTACCTGGCGCGCCATCCGCCGGCGGACGGCGGTGCGCCCACGCCCTTCGGAATCGAGCTGTAGCGGCGCTACGCCGAGTCGCGCAGCATGAGCTCGACCGGGAACTCGAGGCGCTGCTCGACGGGACCGGTGCCCTCGAGCCCGTCGATCAGGTTCTGGGCGCCCGCGCGTCCCATCTCGTAGCCGGGCGTGCGCACCGTCGTCAGCGGCGGATCGACGAACTCGGCGAAATCGAAGTTGTTGAACCCCGTGACCGCGACGTCCGCGGGCACGCGGAGATCGCGTCGGCGCAGCTCCTGGAGCACGCCCAGCGCGAGCAGGTCGTTGCCGCACATGATCGCCGTCGGCGGATGGTCGAGGCGCATGAGCTGATCGACCAGTGCCGGGCCGAGCTGCGTCCCCCACGTGCCCTCGAAGCGCTCCAATGCCGGATCGACCTCGACGCCCGCCGCCACGAGCGCATCGCGATAGCCGAGGCGGCGCTGCTCGATCATGGGCCACGGGACGCGCGCGGCGACGAACGCCACGCGACGGTGGCCGCGCGACAGGAGGTGCTCGGTGAGTCGCCGCGCGCCGTCGCGATCCGCGGCCGTCAGCGACGTGATGTTGGGGGCATCGTCGACGCGCTCGAACACGACCGCGCGCGCGCCGAGCTCGATCACGCGATCGACGTACCAGCGGCGCAGCGCCGGCTCGCCCGAGAGGAACAGGAACGCGCCGTCGGCGCGGTGCTCGAGCAGCGGGGTGAGCAGCGCGTCGGATGCCTCGTCGGGACGGCCGGCCTGGATCAGCACGCCATACCCGCGATCGCGCGCGACGTCCCCGATGCCGGCGATGACGAGATCGGTCATCGGGTCGGCGAGGAAGCGCGCGTCCTGATCGAGCACGAGGAAGGCGAGCGTGTGCGTCCGCGAGGAGCGCAGTCCGCGCGCCGCCGAGTTCGGGTGGTAGCCGAGGACTGCCATCGCGGTCGCGACCCGCTCCCGCGTCTCGTCGGTCATGAGGTGGATGCGACCGTTGACGAGGTTCGACACGGTCTGCGCCGAGACGCCTGCGCGGGCAGCGACGTCGCGCATCGTCGGCCGTTGTGGTCCGTGACCGCTCACGCCGCTTGGCTTCTCCCAGAGCACGCTTTACTTGATCGCAAAAGCACGTCAGTATAGGCACCGCGAGAGCGGCGTTGCACGACGGAGGAGAGCCACGTGGAGATGCACGGCAAGGTCGCGATCGTGACCGGCGCGGGCACCGGAATCGGTCGCGCGATCGCACTGCGCCTGGGCGCTGCCGGCGCGCTCACGCTGTGCGCCGACATCGACGAGGCCGGCGCTGCGTCGACGGCCGGGGAGATCTCCGCGGCGGGCGGGCAGGGCGAGGGCGTGCGCTGCGACGTCGCGAGCGCCGACGACATGGAGCGGCTCGTCACGAGGGCCGCCGAGCTCGGCGGGCCGCACGCGCTCGTCTCGAACGCTGCGATCCAGTACGAGCACCTGCTCGTCGACACGCCGCCCGACGACTGGGACCGCGTGCTGGGCGTGAACCTCAAGAGCGTCTACCTGGGAGCGCGCGCCGTGATCCCGCACATGCGCCGGCTCGGCGGGGGCTCGATCGTCAACATCGCGTCCGTGAACGGCTTCTGGGTCGAGCCCGCGCTGGCCGCGTACTGCGCGGCCAAGGGCGGCGTGATCAACCTCACGCGCGCGATCGCGCTGGAGAACGGCCGCTATCAGATCCGCTGCAACTGCATCTGCCCGGGCTACATCGACACGGGCATGGCGGAGCGCTACTTCGAGATCCAGGACGACCCGCAGGCGGCGCGGGTCGTGGCCGGCAAGATGCATGCGCTCGGGCGCGTCGGGAAGCCCGAGGAGGTGGCTGCGATGGCGCTCTTCCTGTGCTCCGACGAGGCGAGCTTCTGCACGGCGCAGCCGTTCGTGGTCGACGGCGGCCTCTCGGCCGGCGTCGCCGCCGGCGCCGACTTCTAGCCGCCGCTCAGGTGTTCAGCTCGAGATCGACGTCCTGGGAGAGGCCGCCGCCGAGCATCTGCGTGAGGTCGTAGGGGTAGGCCTGCCGGTCGAAGCGTTCCGGCCCGGGGCGCTTCGGCCAGCCCGACATCGTGCGCCGCCGTGGCCGATCGAGCAGGTAGTCGTCCCGCACGGCGAGCGCCTGCTCGCGATAGACGCGGGCGCGCTCCTCGGTCCAGCGGTAGCGCTCGAGCCGATCGGGGTCGAGCACGCGTCCGTGACCCGGGCGCGACGACAGCTCGACGTGGCCCTCCGGAAGCGGGAGCTTGCCGCCGGCGAGCACGTCGTCGCGCACCTGGTTGTACTCGGTGTCCATCGGGATGCAGAGGCGCGGCATCGTTCCCAGGTAGAGGCCGGCCGACTCCGGGTAGTAGCCGAGCGCCGCGAACATCGCTCCCCGGAACGACTGCTGCAGGCCGAGCTCCGAGTTGCTGTGGATCTGCAGATGCAGGCCCATGAAGCGCGTCATCTGGAAGAGCCGCCAGAGCCCGAACACGCCGAGCCCGATGTCGGGCACCGAGATGTCCACGGGGTCGTAGCGCTCCATCAGGTACCAGTCGAACTCCCACGCGTCGGCCGCGCGGGAGCTCCCCTCGAGCTGCACGATCGGAGGCGTCCACCAGTGGCAGGAGATCGGCAGGGCGGTGTCGCGCCGCAGCTCCTCGAGCTTCCGGAAGTAGTACTCGCGCTGAAAGCCGCCCGCGCGCGTGGGCGCAGGCGCGGGCGCGGGGGCGTAGAAGCGCTGCGGCAGCAGCGATGCCAGCGGCTGCTCGATGTAGGACACGCGATACGGCTCGAGCGCACGCATGATGCGGCGCGCCTCCACGGCGTTCCACGTGCCGTGTGCGTCGATGCGGATGTCGACCTCGCGCGGCACGGCCTCGCGGATGCGCGCGACGAGCTCGACGTGATCGTCCGGCTCGTAGCTCGTCATCGACAGCTTGAGCGTCGAGAACCCATCGGCCACCTGCTGGCGCGCGAACTCCGGCCAGCTCTCGAACGTGACGGCGTCGTGGCCCTCGGCATCCGCGAAGCGCTGCCACGAGTAGGCGGCGAGCGGCACGCGCTGCGGGGGCGTGAAGCCCACGTCGAAGAGCTCGCCCCAGAGCTCGTGCAGCGGCTGCCCGAGCGTCTGGCCGACGAGGTCCCACCAGGCCATGAAGAGCGGCACCTCCCACTCGTCGTCCAGCAGGTTCGCAGCGGGCGTCGCGCGCAGCCGGCCGAGTGCAGCCTGCGCGTCGGCATCGACGCCGACCGACCACTCCCCGGTGCCGATCGGGCCTTCGTTGGTCACGAGCTCGACGAAGCCCCACGACCACGCGGGCAACGCCTGCCACCCCGGCGTGTAGAGGCCGACCATCGGCATCAGCACGTTGTGCACGCGCGCCTCGCGGAGCGTCAGGCGATGGCCCGAGAGCGCGTCGCGCAAGCGTTCGCGGACAGCGGCGCTGCGTCCGCGCAGGAAGGCGTCGAACTCCTTCAGATCGTCGATCGCGAGCAGCATCACGGCCTCACAGCACGCCGTAGGAGCGGAACGCCTCGGCGACGGGCATGCCTTCGGCCAGCTTGTCGCGCACGAGGTTCTCGCCCGACACCTTCTCCTCGGCGAGCGCGACGACCTGCTCGGCCACGCCGCGGGGGATGATCGCCACGCCGTCGTCGTCGCCGATCACGAGATCGCCCGCATGCACCGTCACGCCGCCGCACTCGATCGGAATGCCGACCGCGCTCACGTCGATGCGCCCGAGCGAGTCGTACGCCAGCGAGCCGGCGACGAAGGTCGGGTAGCGCATCTCGATCAGCATCGCGGTGTCGCGCGTGTAGCAGTCACCGACGATGCCGCGCGCTCCGCGATACCTCGACGCCGTCGCCAGGAGCTCGCCCCAGTACGAGCCCGACGAGCTCGAGACGACCATCACGTCGCCCGGCTGCTGGGCGTCCACCGCTGCGATCTCGCCCCGGTACCAGTCGTCCGGGCTCGCCGGCGCGGCGTCCACGTCGACGACCTCGACCGTGAGCGCGAAGCCGGCGAGCGTCGCACCGGCATACAGCGAGCGGATGCGCGGCGGAAGCAGGTTCGAGCGCACGCCGACCTTGTCGAGGCAGTCGGCGACCACCGCCACGTAGAGCTTCTCGAGGCGCTCCAGCAACTCCATGTCCTCGCCGCTGCGCCGCGCCGATCCGGTCATCACTCCGTCTCCTTGATCGTTCAAGTGCGACTGTATAGCGCGTCGCGAGCGGAGACAAGTGCCGGTGCCGCGCGCTCGCGCGCTGCGGCCGGAGACGCCGGCGGGCCGGGCCTCGCAACGGTGGCCCGGCCCGCCGGCAGCTGCCGCCGGGCGTCGCTCAGGCGGGCGCGGACACGGGATCGGGCCGCACCAGCACCGTGTCGAGCACGGAGATGACCTCGTCGGCCGGCAGCCCTGCGCGCGTCGCATGCTCGCGCAGCGCCTCGGGGCTCGTGGCCTCGTAGATGCAGACGGTGCCGACGGCGCCGTCGCCCTCGTCGAGGACGTAGCTGCGGATCCAGCGCACGTCGTCCGACATCTCCTCGTTGCCGACGCGCGTCGAGCGCGCGGCTGCAGCCTGCAGATCGGCGCCGGTGGGCCAGCCGTTGCGGCGGAGAATCACGTACAGATCCATGGGGCTCTTCCTTGCGTCGGTTGCCATCTCGGCCACGGTAGAGCGGCGCGGCAGCGGCGACATCGGCAGGGCTGCCTATCTTTCGACGATGCCGAGGCGGGCTGCCTCCGCGCTCGCCTGGCCGCGCGAGGCGACGCCCAGCTTGCGCAGGATGGCCGAGACGTGGTGGGCGACCGTGCGCTCCGATGCGAACAGGCGCGCGGCGATCTCGGCGTTGCGCAGCCCCTCGGCGACGAGCACGAGCACCTCGAGCTCGCGGGCGGTCAGCCCGCCCGGATTCTCGCGCGTGGAGCTGCGCGGGCCCTTGCGCACGTCGCGGGCACCGCTCTCGCGCAGCCGCCGCGCGACGCGCGCGGCGGCCGGTCGCGCGCCGAGGCGCTGCAGCTCGGCGAGCGCCCGCCGCTGTGACTGCTCGGACGACGAGTGGGCGAGCGCGAGCGCCGCCTCGTAGGGGCAGCCGATCGCGCTCCACGCGGCGGCCGCGCCGTCGGCGTCGCCCGCGAGCTCGAGCGCGAACGGCTCGGCCACGGTGCCGGGCGCCGGCTGCTCGGGGTTTCCGGCACGCCGGCGCCAGAGGAAGAGCTCGCCGGCGATCCAGCGCTCGTCGCGCATCAGCGCGAGCGCGAGCGCGGCCGCCGTCTCGACCTGGATGGCGTCGTCGTCGCCCGCGAGCCAGCGGGCCTCCGCACGCGCGTTCGCAACGAGGCCGACGCGCTGGATCTCGCCGGCGCCGGCCGCGATGTCGAGCGCCTCGTCGAGGGCCGCCCACACGCCGTCCTCGCCGCGGCGTGCCAGCAGGCGCCCCGTCACGACGAGCGGCGCGACGTGCGTCGGCGACGGTGCGCGGCCGAGGTCGAGGACCTCGCGGGCGCTCGCCTCGGCCGTCTCCCACTGCCCCTGGTCGAGCTCTCCGCGGGCGCGGTAGCCGACCATGTAGAGCGTCCAGGCATCGAGGTCGCGCTGGAGGCAGTAGGCGATGCCGGCGTCGAGATAGGGACCGCTGCGGGCGTAGTCGCGGTGATCGAGCGGCGCGGAGGCGAGATTCGTGAACGCACGGGCGACGTGCTCCTGGAGGTCGTGCTCGACCGCGATCGCGAGGCTCCGCTGCAGCTTCTCGAACCCGCCCGGGACGTCGACGCGCATCTCCGCCGTGCCCACGTTGTTGAGCGCATGGGCGAGGATCTCGAGCTCGCCGAGCTCCTCCGCCATCGCGATCGCCCGGTTGCCCCAGCTGACGGCGCCCGCCTCGTCGGCCGTCAGCATGCGCAGCTGCGCCATGTTGCTGTAGGCCATCGCGAGCTCCCTGCGCGGTCCGAGCGGCTGCAGGAGGTCGATCGCGAGCTGCGCCTCGCTGTCTGCCCTGCCGTTCTCGCCCGCGAACCACGCGAGCCGCGAGAGCCAGCGGTGGCAGTCGCCCTCGCGCACGCGGTCGCCGCTCGTGCGGTGCTCCTCGAGCGCGAGCAGGCGCGCGTCGCTCGAGTCCCCCATGCGGTCGGTCAGGTAGCACTCGTAGGCGAAGCGCTCGAGCAGGTGGGCGCGCTGGGCGCGCGGCAGGCTCGCCGAGTAGCGTACGGCGCGCTCGAGCTGCGCAGCCGCTTCGCGGTGCGAGCCGAGCGCGGCCGCCCGCTCGCCCGCCGCCGTCGCGAAGTGCAGCACGGCGCCGGCGTCGTCGGCCGCCTCGGCATGGTGCGCCAGGCGCGCGAGGTCGGGGCGCCTGCCGATCGCGGCCGTCAGCGCGTCGAGCGCGCGGCGCGCGAGCAGCGCGCGGCGGCTCGGCGGCAGCGCCTCCTCGATCACGACGCGGGCGATCTCGTGGCGGAAGCCGACCGTGCTGCGCTCGCTCACGAGCATGCCGGAGCCGAGACAGGCGTCGAGCCCGGCGCGGACATCCTCGACGAGCGCCTCGAGCAGCCACAGCTCCACGCGCGAGGGCTCGACGGCGACCGCCTCGAGCACCGCGCGCGCGTCGTCGTCGAGCCGCGCGGCGCGTGCGAGCACGGCGTCGCGCACCGTCTCGGGCACGTCGCCGCCCTCGGTGGCGAGCACCTCGCTGACGAAGAAGGGGTTGCCCGCCGTGCTGCGGTGCAGCTCGGCCGCGTCGACGTCGGTCGCGTCGGCGAGCTGCTCGACCGCCGCCAGGCTGAGCGGCGCGAGCGCGACGCGCTCGACCGCGTCCGCGGGCAGCTCGCCGAGCGCGAGGCGCAGCGGATGCGCGCTGCCGAGCTGGTCGGTGCGCGAGGTCGCGAGCACGAGCGCGGGCGCCTGGAGCATCCGCCGCGCGAGCAGCCGGATGACGTCGAGCGTCGCCTCGTCGGCCCAGTGCAGGTCCTCGAGCACGAGCACCGCGGGCGTGCGGCGCAGCTCGCTCGCGAGCGCGACGGCGACCTCCGTCGGCGCCGCACCCTGGGCGAGGACGGCGGCCAGCTCGCCGCCGGTCTGCTCGGCGATGTCGACGAACGGCCCGAGCGCGCGCGGCGTGTGCAGCGCGTCGCAGCCGCCCCAGAGCACCCGCACCGGCAGCGGCGCGTCGCAGAACGCGCGCAGCAGCGCCGTCTTGCCGATGCCGGCCTCGCCGGAGACGAGCACGAGCCGCCCGCGCCGGTCGCGCCGCACGGCGGCCAGCCGTTCGGCGAAGAGCGCGAGCTGTGCCGAGCGCTCCAGGAGGGCGCCGTGATCGGGGCTCGTCATGCGTCGTCGGAGCGTAGAGGGAGCGGACACGTGGGGGCTTACTCGCGAGGCGGCGGCGTGGATTGCCGGCCGCGCGGCCGCCGAGCGACGGGGATCCGCGACGGAGGCGTGCGGCCGCGGCACACCTGGGCCCGGGATCTCGCGCCGGTCTTCGAGCGCGTCGCGGCGCCCCGTACGATGCCGCGCATGATCGGCATCATCGGAGGCTCCGGGCTCTACGAGCTGTTCGAGCCGCAGCGCACCGCGGAGCCGGAGACGCCGTACGGGCGCGCGTCGGCGCCGATCGCGCTCGGCTCGATCGGCGGCGTCGCGGCGGCGTTCCTGCCGCGCCACGGGCTGCGGCACGAGCTCCCGCCGCACCGCGTGCCGTACCGGGCGAACCTCTGGGCGCTGCGCTCCGTCGGCGTCACGCGCATCGTCGCGCCGTACGCCGTGGGATCGTTGCGCGCCGATCTCCCGCCGGGGTCGTTCGTCCTGCCCGACCAGTTCGTCGACCGCACGAGCGGCCGCGAGCACACGTACTTCGACGGGCCGGACGTCCGCCACGTCTCGGCGGCCGACCCCTACTGCGCCGACCTCCGCGCCTGCCTGCTCGCGGCCGGCCGCGAGCACGACCTGCCCATGCGCGACGGCGGCACGGTCGTCGTCGTCGAGGGCCCGCGCTTCTCGACCCGTGCCGAGAGCGCCTGGTACCGGGCCATGGGCTGGGATCTCGTCAACATGACGGCGTATCCCGAGGGCTGGCTGGCGCGCGAGCTCGGGCTCTGCTTCGCGAACGTCTCGCTCGTGACCGACTTCGACGTCGGCGTCGAGGGCGAGGCGCACGCCGCCGTCACGGCGGCGACCGTCCTCGAGGCGTTCGCGGCCAACATCGAGCGGCTCAGGCTGCTGCTCGCGAGCGCCGTCGCGCGCATCGGCGAGCCGCCGCCGGGCGACGCCTGCGGGCAGGCGCTCGAGGGCGCTGCGACGTGATCGCGGAGGCGACGTGCAGCCCGTCCGGAAGCGGGTTTGCGACCGCTCGTGATATTCGTGACCCACCCTGGCTTTCCGCCTGCTACCGTTCTGGGTGCACGCGAGCGAGTACCGAGGTTGCGCCTTTCCGCGCTTTCTCTGCCCGTTCTGGAATTGGCAGAGGAGGTGTTACATAAAATGGCAACCGGAACCGTCAAGTGGTTCAACGATGCGAAGGGGTATGGCTTCATCACCCCTGACGCAGGCGGTAAGGACCTGTTCGTCCACCACAGCGCAATCGCCGGCGACGGCTTCAAGTCGCTCGCCGAGGGTGCGAAGGTCGAGTTCGAAGGCGCCGAGGGCGCAAAGGGCCCCGAGGCGAAGAACGTAACTCTCATCTAGAGAGAGTCGGACACTCGAGCGGAGGCGCGACTCGCGCCTCCGCTCAGCCCGTACCTAGTCGCGCTTCTCGCCCCATGGCCCCGGCAGCCAGGTCAGCACCATGTTGACCACCCAGATCACGATGCTGCCGGTGACGAGCGCGACGAAGCCGTCGAAGTGGATGCCCCCGACGACGACGTCGGTGATCCAGAGCATCAGCACGTTGACGAAGAACAGCGCGATCCCCACCGTGAGGATGATCAGCGGCAGGGAGAGGAGCTTGACGACCGGCTTCACGACCGCGTTGACGACGCCGAAGACGGCGGCTGCGACGAGCAGCGACGTCCAGCCGGCGAGCGTCGCGTCGCCGACGGCCGCGACCGCGACGTAGAGCGCGATGGCGTTGCCGGCCCAGGTCACGAGCGCGCGCTTCACGGCTTCGAAGCTAGCACGGGAGGCGCGCCTGCGTGCAGCCGCAGCGCGGGCTTCTACGATCCCCGAGTGACCATCTCGGCTCACGACTCGCTCGTCCTCTGCGCGCTGCTCGCCGCGGGCGCGGCCCTGCTCGTGCTCGCGCCGGTGCTGCGCATCCCGTACCCGATCCTGCTCGTGCTGGGCGGGCTCGGCATCGGCTTCATCCCGGGCATCCCGCACCTCGCGCTGCGGCCGGACATCGTGCTCGTCGGCTTCCTGCCGCCGCTGCTCTACTCCGGCGCGTTCTTCACGTCGCTGCGCGACCTGAGGACGAACGCGCGCGCGATCTCGCTGCTGTCGGTGGGCCTCGTGCTGGCGACGATGCTGACGGTCGCGGCCGTCTGCCACGCGGCGATCGGCGGCGTGTCGTGGCCGCTGTGCTTCGTGATCGGCGCGATCGTCGCGCCGACGGACGCCGTCGCCGCCACCGCGATCGGCTCGCGCCTCGGCCTGCCGCGCAGGCTCGTCACGCTGATCGAGGGCGAGAGCCTGATCAACGACGCGACGGCGCTCGTGGCCTACGCGTTCGCCGTCGGCGCGGTCGTGACGGGGAGCTTCTCGCTCTGGCACGCGACCTGGCGCTTCGCGCTCGACGTGGTCGGCGGCGTCGGCATCGGGCTCGTCGTCGGCTACCTCCTGCGCATGTTCCGCCGGCGCATCAACCACTCGCCGACCGAGATCGCGATCGCGCTGCTCTCCGGCTACTTCGCCTACCTGCCCGCGCAGGCGGCGGGCGTCTCGGCCGTGCTCGCGGTCGTCACGGTCGGCGTCTACGTCGGCTGGTACACGCCCGAGCTGACGACGGTGCAGACGCGGCTGCAGGGAGATGCCGTGTGGGAGATCCTGACGTTCCTGCTCAACGCGCTGCTGTTCGGCCTCGTCGGCCTGCAGCTGCGGCCGATCCTCGACTCGATCCACGGCCACTCGACCGGGGCGCTGCTCGTCGACGGCGCGGTCGTGAGCGTCGCCGTGATCCTCACGCGCATCGTCTGGATCTACCCCGCGACGTACATCCCGCGCTGGGCGTCGAAGCGGATCCGCGCGCGCGACCCCTATCCGCCGTGGCAGCACCCGACGCTGCTCGGCTGGGCCGGCCTGCGCGGCGCGGTCTCGCTCGCCGCCGCGCTCGCGCTGCCGCTCCACGACGCCGCCGGCCGCCCGTTCCCCGAGCGCGACCTGATCATCTTCCTCACGTTCTGCATCATCCTCGTCACGCTCGTCGG